>NZ_JAVKEA010000114.1:0-4477 GCF_040221695.1 Coleofasciculus sp. E2-BRE-01
ATTCCCAAATGCGTTTAACCGCTATGGGATAGAGAGGTGCGTAGTTCACCCAAGGAGAATTAATCTCTCAAAGTAAAAGCGAAGGGAATTTCTGCAATGAAATTCAGTCTGTCTATATTTGACTATACTTTTACCAACTATACCACGATTTGGAAGATCTATTTTGAGGAAGATTTATCCCAGAAAGATCTTTTGGGAATGCTAACCGACTTACTACAAGCTTACTACAAACTTTCTAAGAAAACTTAGTGAGTAACCCTAAAAAGCGCTTTGTATTGGGTGTCAGCAGTGTGCGCCGATACGCATCAGCCGCTTTCTTAATCCCTTCCGCTTGCGTTGGATAAGGATGAATCGCACCACTCAGCTTACTCAACCCCACGTTTCCCACAATCGCCGTTGTCACTTCACTAATCATCTCCCCTGCATGACGCGCTACGATTGTCGCCCCCAGAATTTTATCCGAACCTTTCTGATGATGGATTTTCACAAATCCGTCCTCTTCCCCATCCGCGATCGCACGATCTACCGTATTAAATGGTATCTTAATCGTACTCACCTTCATTCCCTTTTCCTGAGCTTCATCTTCATACATGCCGACATGGGCAATTTCTGGGTCAGTATAGGTTACCCAAGGCATGACTAAATCACTGAGTTTAGACCGCCCTAAGCCAAAGGGAGAAAACAAGGTATTTTTAATCACAATTCGCGCCGCTGCATCCGCGGCATGGGTGAATTTCCATTTCATACAAATATCACCAGCCGCATAAATATTCCGATTCGTTGTTTGTAGATAATCATTAACTTTTATCCCTTTGCGGTGGTACTCCACGCCAACGGCGTCTAAATTCAACCCTTCTATATTTGGCGCACGCCCTGCACCCACTAAAATTTCATCAACAATGATCGACTCATCCTGACCATTACAGGTATAGTGCAGTAACTTACCTTCATCCATCTTGATTGCCCGTTTCATTTGGCAATCTAAGACTAAGCGAATGCCTTCTTTTTGAAACTTATGCTGCACAATTTCGGCGGCATCCGCGTCTTCTTTATTTAAAATATGAGAATGACGATGGAAAAGAATCACCTCACAGCCTAAACGACGGAATGCCTGCGCCAATTCACAGCCAATGGGTCCTCCGCCAATAACTGCCAGCCGTTTGGGGCGTTCGGTTAAGGAAAAGACAGTTTCATTGGTCAGAAATCCTGTTTCTTCTATGCCATCAATGGATGGGCGTACCGCCCTAGCCCCTGTTGTAATTACTGCTTTTTTAAACCGCAAAATTTTATCACCAACAGCAATTGTATTAGAATCTTGAAATGACCCTTCTCCTAAGAAAACATCAATATTATAGGTTTGTTTAAAGCGTTGGGCTGAATCATGATGACTAATTCCAGCCCGAAGTTTCCGCATCCGTGCCATAACTGCGGGAAAATCAATATCAATCTGTTCAGGAGGACGAATGCCAAAGTCTCCTGCTTCTTTCATTTGAGCAACAACACGGGATGAGCGAATAATACATTTAGAGGGAACACATCCAACATTTAAACAATCCCCACCCATAAGATGGCGTTCGACTAAGGCAACTTTTAAACCAATATCCATCCCAGCAGCACCGGCGGCGGTGACTAATCCCGCCGTTCCTGCACCAATTACGACGAGATCATAACGCTCGGCGGGTTTGGGATTAACCCAATCCGGTGGATGAACATGGGAAACCAATTGCTGGTTATATTCATCCATTGGCGGGACAATTACTCTCTCAGATGTTGATGTCATTAGTTACTCCTTAATTAATAGTGATTGGGGATTGAGGAAACGGCGATTTTTTTTATTCTCTCACTTTAGTCGGGTCGGGTTGAGTTATATCGGGGTGAGGTCAAGAATGATAGTCGTGAAACCTGCGCCTACACACTCAAAACTTGGTCGGGGCGGGTTTAGTTACTTAGGGGTAACAAAAAAAGATAGTTGTAAAACCCGCCCCTACAGACTCAAAGACCACGTCTGGAACATTCAAAACTAATCAGAAACGCTTTCATCGAGAACCACATCATCCGAGACTTTTTTATCTAAGGCTTTTTTAGCAACTTTGGTAACATATACAGTAACAGCAACGGTGGCGATAAATCCAATAATCCGAATTGTCCATTGCACCGCCGGATTAGTCGGTTGTGCTTCTGTCCCCACCATCGCTAGACTACCCGCTAAAGAACCAATATAAACGTACATAATCGTTCCAGGAATCATACCCACAGAACCCAAAAAGTAGTCTTTCAACGAAACCCCAGTTAACCCATAAGCGTAGTTTAATAAATTAAAGGGAAACACAGGCGACAGTCGGGTTAATAAAACGATTTTAAATCCTTCCCCACCCACTGCATCGTCAATCGCTTTAAATTTTTCGTTCCCAGCAATTTTCTGCGCTACCCAACCCCTCGCCAAATACCGCCCTACCAGGAAGGCGGCGGTTGCTCCCAGGGTTGCGCCAATAAACACATAGATAGAACCCAATACAACGCCAAAGACAACGCCAGCGCCTAGAGTGAGGATGGAACCGGGCAGGAATGCTACCGTGGCAATAATATAAAGTACGATAAACGCGATCGCACCAACGGGACCGAGATCTTGAATCCACTGCAAGGCGTTGCGTAACCAGGCTTGGGGATTGAATCCTGAACCCGTGGCTGATTCCTGCGCCAAGGCGGGATTGGCGGCAATTAGTAATGTTGTACCAACCGCTAGCAGCGTGAATAGGGTTAGCTTGTATAGCTTTCTCTGGTGTCGGGGACAGAATTGGCGTTGCATTCAGTTGTCTCTCCTGTGTTGACCTATCTGATCAATCATGCGCCATCCCAGGTGCATCGTTATGATTATCCTAAACGGATACGCTGAGAATTCCCTGAAAATAGACGGAAGGAAGGATGAATTAGGACTTTAAATCTCCTATTCTCTATATCCTTAAAAAAATACTTGACTATTCGTTCCAGAAACGGTAAAGTCTTCCTAGAAGCAAATACGAGAGTGATGGCTCGACACAAAGAGTTCGACCGAGAGGAAGCGTTGGAGAAAGCCATGGAAACGTTTTGGTGCTATGGTTACGAAGGAACGTCAATCCAAGTTTTGGTCAAAAATATGGGCATTAACCGAGGGAGTCTCTATGATACCTTTGGTGATAAACGCGCTTTATTTAAATCCGCGATCGCACATTATGATAAAACCGTAGTCAAGGATGCGATCGCCCGACTCGAAGCCCCGGACGCCTCTAAGTCAGCTATTATTGATCATTTCTATACCCTGATTGATCGAGCGGTTACAGATGTTCAACGGCGAGGCTGTTTGATCACCAATACAGCGGTTGAACTCTGTCCCCATGATCCCGATACCGCGACTCGCATCGCCACCAATCTGGAACGGATTGAACGGGCGTTTTATCAAGCGTTAGTCAGGGCAAAAGATAAAGGAGAACTCAGCGATAAACATGACCTAAACGCTTTAGCCAGTTTCCTAACTTCTACCTTACAAGGCTTGCGCGTTACCTCTAAAGTTAACCCAGATCGGGATGCTTTGCGAGGTATCGTTCAGGTAGCGCTCTCGGTTCTCGACTAATTCAACTCTTTTTTTAAACTATTCTGGAACGTTTATTCCATAAAATTAAATTACTGGATAATTTTCATGACATTGACTTAACAGGGGTTTGGGGAGGTCGTAAGACCCACACTGTAATCTGTGATGAGCGTGCTGGGATACACGACTCCCCAAGGTCAATTTAGGTAACTCAATGTTCGCTTAAATTGACATTTAACATGGCGCGGCTAGTTAGTAAATGCTGTATAATAGCAGTATGCTGACATTTAACTACTGTTACCGAATCTATCCAGATGCCACCACTGAACAACGGTTAACTGAGTGGATGGAGATTTGCCGCCGTGCTTACAACTATGCACTGGGGGAGATAAAAGATTGGTGCAATAGTCGCAAATGTTTGATTGATAGATGCTCTCTGGTGCATGAGTACATCATTCGGTGCGATGCCTCATTCCCCGGTGAAGTGCGGCAGCTTAATAATCTGCCAAAAGCTAAGAAGGAATTTCCCAAGTTAAAAGAGGTTCCTTCTCAAGTCCTTCAGCAGACGATAAAGCAACTGCATAAAGGCTGGGACTATTTTAGGTCTCGCGGGTTTGGCTTTCCTAGGTTCAAGAAGGTTGGGCAGTTCAAATCATTGCTGTTCCCACAGTTCAAGGAAAATCCAGTAACGAATCTTCATATCAAACTGCCCAAATTGGGGACAATCCCAATCAACCTGCACCGCCCTATTCCATCTGGCTTTACGGTCAGACAGGTGCGAATTGTACGGAAAGCCGATAAATGGTATGCATCAATCAACATCCAGTGTGATGTCAGTGTCCCCGACCCCAAGCCTTATGGACACCCAATTGGGGTAGACGTGGGACTAGAGAAGTTTTTGGCGACCAGTGA
>NZ_JAVKEA010000115.1:0-18370 GCF_040221695.1 Coleofasciculus sp. E2-BRE-01
TAGGTGAGGTGAATGGTGGTAGGTGTGAGGTTTTTAAGCCTCCAACAGACAATTCCATCCTGACACCCGACACCCGACACCCGACACCCGACACCCGACACCCTTGCTCAACCGAGCTTTCACCTTAAGTTGACACCAATGGGCATTGCCGTACCCTACTATATATATGTGGCGTTTGTGCGTAAGTCCTGTTAGGTTTGCAGTTCGTTGAATTTGGTGCGAATGGTTTCCACCCGTTTACGGTTTACGCCTAAATCGGATTGTCCTAAACGCGATGCTGAACGAACATGGATAACATTCGCTCCTTCATCTAGGAAAAATTCTACGTCATCGACGAACCCCATCAGCTTAGTCGCGAATTCGGCGTAGAGATAATTCTCTGATTCCGTGATAATTTTGGTTCTTTCCATGTTCTCAATCACGGTTTTCAGGTCAGCTATTGCCTTAGCTGGTGCTGATTTATAGGTTAACGGATCAATTTTATGTTGGGCATCTTGAGCTTGACTATTGACACAGTTTGGGCTTTCGGGACAGGCAGTTAATTTCCCTGACTCAATACCAAGATTCGTGGGTCGTTTTCCAGCAAACATCTCTCCTCCTGAAACAGTTAAGGTTACGCCTATAGAACAGGCAACAATGAAAATTAAAGCAATCAAGACGATCAAAATAGCTTTAAGTGGCGATCGCTTTTGCGCTTCTAATGTCATAGGATTTGTCCTTTGTCATTTGTCATTCGTCATTTGTTAGGGGATAGGGTAAGGTTAAGGTATTGCAAAAGGCAGAGGGAAAGGTAATAATTTTACCCATCAAATTTTAAGGCTTGACCGCGTACCTCTGTGTGCAGTTTGCCCCGTTCATAAGCCACTTTACCTCCAACAATAGTCATCACTGACCATCCGGTTAAGTTCCAGCCTTCAAAGGGACTCCAGCCACATTTAGTTAATAGTTCCTCTCGCCGCACCGGACGGTAATTTTCTAAGTCTACTAAGACCAAATCTGCATCATAACCGGGAGCGATCGCGCCTTTGTTGGGAATGCGATAGGCTTTAGCTACAGCCGTAGACATCCAGTTCGAGACTTGGGCAAGGGTACAGCGTCCTTGTATGACTTGGGTGAGCATTAAGGCTAAGGATGTTTCCACTCCCGGCATTCCTGATGGACTATTGGGATAGGTTTGAGCTTTTTCGTCTAGGGTATGAGGGGCGTGATCCGTGGCAATAAAGTCAATGACGCCATCTAATAGGGCTTGCCAAAGGGTGGCATTATCCTGGGGCGATCGCAAGGGGGGGTTCATTTGCGCCAAGGTGCCGATTTGCTCGTAGGCGCTGGTATTGAGGAGCAAGTGTTGGGGTGTGACTTCAGCCGTTACCCAAGTGGGTTTATCCTGACGCAGTAACTCGGCTTCCTCCCCGGTAGACAGATGCAGAATATGCAGCCGTCGCTGATATTTTTTCGAGAGTTTCAGCGCGAGTTGAGTCGCATTTAGGGCGGCTTGATTATCCTGAATCTGGGAGTGAATCGCCGGATCATTAATTCCAGCAAATTTTTCCCGCCGTTCCCGGATTCGCTCTTGATCTTCCGCATGAACCGCAATTAGCCGACTTCCCTCGGCAAAAATTGGGTCGAGGGCTTCCTCGCTATCCACTAATAGCCCCCCACGCATCGAACCCATAAATATCTTAATCCCACAGGTTGGCTGTGCCTCACGCAGATCAGGCAAATTTTCGGGCGTTGCGCCAATAAAAAAGCCGTAGTTAACTAAGCACTTCTCGGATGCCCGTTTCAGCTTATCGTCTAAGGCGGCTTGAGTCGTGGTTAGGGGACGAGTGTTGGGCATTTCCAGAAATGAGGTAACGCCTCCCTTGGCACAAGCACAACTGGCGGTAAATAAGTCTTCCTTATGTTCTAAGCCCGGTTCGCGAAAATGAACTTGTGGATCGATGACTCCCGGCAACAATGTTAATCCTGTCGCGTCGATTTCCCTATCTGCCGAAGCTGAGATGTCTGGGGCAACTTGGACAATTTCTTGACCACGAGTGAGGACATCTCCCAGCAAAATGTCCCCTGTGGGCATGAGAATACGAGCATGGCGGATGAGTAAGCTTGAGTCAGAGGACATAAGAAAATGCTAAAATTCCCAATAGCTTCAGTATTCCTACTTTAGAGCGAATTTTGTCCAGTTACTAGAGGAACCCCGTCGGTTATAACCGCTTCGGTTACATTAGAAGAGATGAGCCGACTAATCGGCTGATTTTCCTCCGCTGATTTTCCTCCATCGTCCAACTCGTGATTGCTTAAGGTGATTCAACGGCTATGACTCGTGCCCAAAATCGAGACCCTGAAAAACAATCGGTACAAAAGCCAGAAAATCCCTGGGTAGAGGGATTCAAGACCATTGGCTTGAGTGTTTTTCTCGCGATCGGGATTCGCAGCTTTGTGGCAGAAGCGCGGTATATCCCTTCGGGTTCTATGGAACCCACCCTTCAGATTAACGATCGCCTGATTATTGATAAGATCAGCTATAATTTCCGTCAACCCCAGCGCGGAGATATTGTGGTTTTTTCCCCCACAGATGCGCTCAAGCAGCAAAATTTCAAAGACGCCTTTATCAAGCGAGTGATTGGTCTTCCTGGCGAAACCGTGGAGGTGAAGGGAGGACGAGTCTATGTCAATGATCAAGCCTTGCGGGAACAATATATCGAAGAGGAACCCGAATACAGCTACGGACCTGTGACGGTGCCTGAGGACAATTATTTGGTTTTGGGAGATAATCGCAACAATAGCTACGATTCTCACTATTGGGGTTTTGTCCCGCGTGACAATATTATTGGACGAGCGATCGTCCGCTTTTGGCCCCTCAATCGGGTAGGTGAAGTCGATGTGATCGAATCTGTGGCTCCAGAAGCATCTCCTTCAACCCAGATGCAACAGCCAGTAGACTAAAACGTTTTCGGTGAAGCTTGCAGGAGAGCCGAGGAGCAGGGGAAGGGGAGAAATTTCTCCCCTTTTCTGTATGACTAGATTAGATTCGGCTTGTAGATAGGGCTTAAGCCCTATCTATATTCTGTTGGGTTTCGACTTCGTGAACAAAATAGGAATACCTTAATTAAATCGGCAGATGATAGGGTGTTGGCTATTCTCAATCAGGTGAATGCTGATATTTAACCCAGGCTTATTTTACCGTGATCTAATCACTCATACTACTACCAAGTCCAAGCAAGATCCCCGACTTCTTCAAGAAGTCGGGGATCTGAGATAAATGAGTTGGGTTGGGGAACAGGCGTCAACTCAACCTACTGGCGTGGCACACCTTAATTGATGGATTAGAATTGGTTCGTAGTGAGGGCTTCAGCCCTCTCCAGCTAAGCGTTATAGCACTCTTCGTGCTTACTACAAACAAAACCCTATTTTAGCTGTGTCACCCCACTACTGGCGTGGCACACCTTAATTGGTGGATTAGAATTGTAGGGGCGCAAGGCTTGCGCCCATTCTAACAGTAAAATCTATCCCACAATTTTAGCTGTGTCACCCCACTACAACCGATCCTCCGCCTTATTGGTAAAGCTTATTGGTAAAGCAATCGCGGGGGGAGATGTTAGCTGTTGGCGTTATTTCTGCCTTCTTGCATTAGGGACTCCTATACAGAATCATCCCACCAACTCTCGGATCATTAGGATCGACAGCTTGCCCACATATCAACCCTATAGACCACCGATATTCTATATTAGAATCTATGGCTGGAGCATCGGTGGGCAACTCTAAACGATACGTACCCGGAGTTGTCGGTAGTGGCAATTGTGCCTGATAAAAATAGTCTTCATCAGCATCTTTTAAGCTGAAAAATACTTGTTTAGCTCCGGTTTTGGGAAGATATACGGCAAAACTGGGACGTTCGATATCCGTTTCGCTATGGGTGGGCATTAACGAGGATAAGCCTTCATCGTCTATGAGTTCATCCCCCGGACAGGTTCCCCGAGATGCGCCACCAGTTGTATCGTATGGAGTGCCTTCTTTGGGCGGATCAAACGTTATCCACAACTGGGTATTAATTGAGTTAGATTGTGCCATTAAATCTGGAACGACTAACACTTCCAAGGATAACGCTATGCCGAACAGGGATAAAGATTTAACTACGTTCATGATTTCAATCCTCCTCGGATTTATGTTGGGTGGGAATTGAGCAACCTCTGATTCCAAAATAATATGTTGTTGAAACCTGGTTTTTCTGATTAATAATTACATCCAATTCCCCACTAAAACAAAAGGTGCCCAGTAATAGGGATGCTGATAGACTTCTTGCTTTAATAATGATAACTGAGCTTGCCGCAGGGCTTCCGCTCGGTTGCCATCACCTTGGCGCAAATGGCGATAAAATTTAATCATGGTATCGGCAGTGGATTGGTCATTTACTGACCAAAGCGTAGCAATTGTACTGCGAGCGCCAGAACGCACGGCTAATCCAGCTAATCCTAAAGCGGCTCGTTTGTCTCCAGTCGCCGTTTGACAAGCACTGAGAACTAACAGTTCAATCGGTTCAGAATTGCTTTGTTCTCTCGTTTTAAGCAGTTGAGATAAGGTATTAGCATTGAGGCGTTTATCCCAGGTAAGAATAAAGGTGTCTTTGGGTTGTGAACTAAACTGACCATGGGTGGCAAGATGGAGAATGTTAACGGAATGGTTTTTGAGTTCCTTTTCTATTTTGGCATGAGTAAAGCTTTCATTCAATAGAACTTCTGAAGGTAAATCATCACTAATTTCTTTAACTTCTTGCTTAACCGCCGGTAAGGGAAGAAACCCTTGACGGGCTTCCGTTAATCCTGCTGTTAACGAAAATAGGGGAACTTGTTTGAGTGATCGCGGCTCAAGTAGTTGCAATCCCGGTGTTAACGCCACACTATATTTTTCAATCAAATACTGGTTGCCATCGTGGAGAGCTGTCATCGGTATATTCCGCAAAATGCCATCCAGAACAAAGACTAAGGTTTTAATCTGATTACTGGTTAATTGATTGTCAATCGGACGAATTAGCCAATCATAAACCGTTTGGGAAAGCTTGAGCCGTTCTTTATTCGATAACGCCGGATTCATAGTTTGGCGTAAACGGCTGATTGTGGCTTCAATGTCTGGGGAAGATACAGGGGTGTGGTAAGACTGTAGAGGTTGTCCGGGTAAGGAAAGAATTACCGCTAAACGGTTGGGTAAAATAATCGGGTAAATTACCGCCGCTTTCGTATCACTTTTTTCGATGACGGTATCAATTTGTTCGGCTTGCGTCTCTAAACAGGCGGTGCGGAAAAAGTTTTCTAGTTCCGCTAATTGTAGGGATTCAATCACAGTCCGGGCTTGTTGCAGATGTTCGGGTGAGGGAGAGTCTAATAAAAGACTGACGAGGTGACGATAAATGGGTTCGATTTCCTCTTGAAAGGAAAATCTTACATCCGCATTCATGGCAACTAGATCCCCCCGTAAGGATTGTACTGTATCAAATGCCTGTTTATTTGCCGCGATCGCGCTTTGTTTATCGCCTACCTTTGTCAGGATTTGTGCCAGTTGCCAGTACCATTGATAGGATAAATCAGCAGCGTTGATACTCTGAGACAAAAATAGGGCTTGTTCGGTTAAATCTTGAGCTTGAGACCATTGTTGAGTTTTGTCGTATACTTTTCCGAGGATGCCTAAACTCAGCGATTCTGCCCGTTTATCGTTTAAGGTTTTTGCCGCTTGTAGGGAATCGGCTAACTGTTGGGCAATGGTTTGATAATTGGCAATATTTGGAGAACCTAAGCCGGAGGTTTCGACGAGTTCGATTAAACGTTCAGCGTAGTTAACTTGGGCATAAATCGCCTCTCGACTCGGAGACAACTGGGACAGATTGCGTTGAATTTGGGGAACTAATTCTTGGGCATCGGTAAACTTTTCTAAATGAATCAGTAGCTTAACTTGGTTGAGTTGGGCTTGGACTTGAGATAGAGGATTGATGGCGATTTCGGCGGCTTGTTGATAGTAGGCTAATGCCGCTGGCATTTCTGCCAAGTTGCGGCTAATATTACCTAAACTCAACAAAGCCGCACTGATATCGGGGGCAGAATTAAGGCGTTGTGCTACAGCTAAACTTTCTTGCAAGAGAGTCTGGGCGGCGGGCAAATCACCGATAGCTTCCCAGACCCTACCCAGACTGCGTAATCCAGTCGCTTTCATGATAGAATCCGGTTGGGTGGTTAGCTGTGGCTGTACCGATTCGAGAAGTTGCCGCGATCGCTGAACCATTCCCAAACTTTGCCATGCTTGAGCCTGATTAATTTTGCTCCCCAATACCCCCATTTGATCATCGGCTTGGGCGTAAATAGTTTCCGCCTGTTTCCAGGTGTCTAGCGCCGCCTGCGGTTGTCCCATTACCAGTTGCAGACTTCCTTTGGTATTTAAAATGGGGGCTAGAATCGCGGGATTGGCTTGAGGTTGGAGTAAGTCAAGGCTTTGGTTAATTGCCGCTTCTGCTTGTTGCCATTGTCCCAGGTCTTGATAGGCTAAGGATAAGTAATGTAAGGCTAACGCTTGATTCGTGCGATCGCCAGCTTTTTCATAATTCTTTACCGCCTCTTGCCAAGTCTTTATTGTATCAGCTAAATGTTCAGTTTCATCGTCAGTTTTACCTTGACTGACAAGGCTAGAAGTATCTATCTGTCTCCCCTCTCCTTGTAGGAGAAGGGTAGGGTGAGAGGTCAAAAAACGGTTAGAAGAATACTGTGCCGCGACAGGACGAACCGTCACCATCACGAAGCAAGTGACTAGGACTAATCCCCAGAAAAATAGTTGCTTTTTACTGCTTCTTCTTAACCGTTTCATAACCCCTCATTTACTCTAAGTCGTTGGCATCCGGGTCAATTCCCATTTCCCGTAATCGTGCAGATAATTTTGCCGCTTTTTGTTCGGCTTTTTCCGCTCGTTGTCGTTCAGTTTCCGCTCGTTGCTGTTCAGTTTCCGCTCGTTGTCGTTCAGTTTCCGCTCGTTGTCGTTCCAACTCCGCCCGTTCTTCACCAATAAGTAAAAGATTCCCTTCACTATCCCACCAGCGTAGCCAGAGTTGAGTTTGATTTTGATACGTTCCCTGCCAAAGTCCCAGTTCTACTCCTAACGGTGGAATAGAATAATGACCCCGTTCATTCGGGTCTATCCGTTGATAGGAAAAATCTTGCAAATGATACACCTCTAATTTGCCATTTTTAATTTCGTAAATGGCATAGTAAGGAATGCGAATAATATGTCCATAAACCCAAAATTTACCGGGTTTTGTCGTTTTTCCCTCCGCCGAAACCGATAAGGGTGTAGCATCCCGTTCCTCTTCTCCATCTCCACTAGCAAACTCAATCGCAATCGTTGGTGCCATGAATTCTCGCCACAGGACATAAGAACGGCGAATTTCTCCATTCAGAAGCGGCGGAACATTAGCAACATAGAACCAATCCGGTGCTTCAGCCCCTTTTTCTGGGGGGTCAGTTTCACGCCAGTAGATACCACAATCTTGTCCAATAGCATATTGACCATCAGGATGAAGTTGCCGCAAAACTGAGCCAATGGAATCGGTTAAAATAATGCTTTGGGGATGCTCCTGGAAATTTTTCACAAACGTACCATCTGATTCGGGAAGTTGAGTATGATCAGGAAATGCTGGGGGTAAATCAGTACGAGTTACTGTTGTCATTGGTTATTCGTCCTTTGTTATTTGTCCAATCATCTCCAGTTATTTCCCCCATTCTATAAAATTTTCGCCCCCAATCCTTCAATCACCTCTGCGCCCTCTGCGAAAACCGCTGCGTTCCTCTGCGTTAAAAAATATAATTGCAATCTCACCCATTAAATTTAATCTAAGTCATTTATGCCCCCACACGAAGACGATACTCCCCCAAAATCTTCTCGGTTTCCTCCACTCGATTCAGCCGTTAGAATCACCGTACCCTCTTCATTCACAATCCAACCTTGGGCTTCAATTATCTGCTTTTCAGGTGTCTCAGATGGAAGGTTGACAGCAGGTTGATTATCAGGAAACGCTGCCACATTTCGCCGATCTTGCCAAACCGCATTTCCTGGCAAATAGTCACGGGGATTATCGGGAATACCGCCGCGTCCGATAGCCGTAAAGCGATTCCCGGTATCCGCCGGACAACCCGCAATAATTTGATTCGACGGATCAGTAAAATTAAAAGGCAATTCAGTTAAGCCACGAGAGGGGTCAACATTGGGAGTATTAATCGTAATTCTGCCATCAATGCCTAACTGAGAACTCGCCGTAATATCATTATTTGGGGTAAGTTTATCACTCACCTGCAAGCCAAAAATGCCTTGCGTAGTTATGTCAATATTTCCGCCATTTCCCTCAAAAGCATTAGCCGCGATATCACTATTTTCATCCAGAACCGCGACGATAAACTTAGCATCAATATTGATATCGCCACCATCTCCACCCGCCCCAGCTTGTCCGGCTGTAGTACTGATTAAACTGTTATTTCGTATCAGTAATAAATCTGTGGCGTTGAGGATAATATTTCCACCATTACCCGATAGCGTTCCCGTACCAATTCCGGCGCCATCCAAAAGCGTCACACGCTCAGCGTTGATGTACAAATTGCCGGCTCTAGTATCACCAGAACCTAGGGTTAACGTGGTTATTCCTCCCTTTCCTTGCAATTCTATCTGAGTCACATTCACGCGCAAAGTTCCGGCGCTTCCTGTACTCGTGAAGTCAGCCGACGTCGCAATTCCAGCACCATCTCGCACCACCAAGCGATCGCTATTAATCGTGACATTTCCAGCATCTCCACTTCCTTGAGTTGCAGAGGTCAAACCTGTTCGCAACTTAGCTAACTCTAAGAGGGTATTGAGGTCAGTTGGCGCAACAGCCGCACCGGGTTCATTGCCAATAATTTCTATGGATTCAGCGTTAATGGTTAAATCCCCCGCATCACCACTACTATTAGTTCGGGCGGCTGTAGAAATACCCGTTCCTACCTCTGAGGTAGTTTTCGTATTTTGAATCAGTAACTGGCGGCTATTTAGGGTTAAATGTCCAGCATCACCCGCCCCATAGGTTAGGGAACCCAAGTTACCATCATCCAACAGGTTAACTGACGTCCCATTAATTCTCACATTTCCCGCCTGTCCACCATTCGCAAAGGTGGCTGTGGCAATATTCGATTCATCTGCCAAGGTAATAGATTCTGCGCTAACCTGAATATTACCTCCTGAACCGGAAATGCTACCCAATGTATTATTAGCGGGTAAAAATTGGATGAGATCTGCAATATCACCCGTCGGTGAACCCAAAATTTCGATAATGTTATTGATATCAGCGTTATCGTTTAGACTCGCTGATATCGTATTAATATCAGAGTTATCGTCGGCGCGAATTGAATCAGCATTAATCTGAATATTACCCCCTTGTCCAGAACCAACCGTAACGCTAAAAATTTTCGACCCACCACTCAACACCAGAGACGGGGCAAAAAGTCCAATGTCGCCGCCTTTGCCTAAACTGGTGACGCTAGTAATAATTGAATTATCGATAGTTAGGGTTGCGCCACTATTCAGAGAAATACGACCGCCAATTTGTCCATTGGTATTGATATCACTCACTCCAATATCACCAACAGCTTGAAGTAATATATCACCAGCTTCACCCAAAGAACTGGTATCAATTGTACCAGACGTAGTATCAATTAATCCTTTAGAGTCGATAATAATCGTACCCCCTGCGATCATTCCTTGGGTATTCATTGAACCAACCGTTATCCCCCCGGCTAACGATGGATTCGGCTGATACTGATTAGTTAAAAATACAGTTCCACCTGGGTTAACAATATTGCCAATAGAAATCGTCGCACTGGTGGGACTTTCCAGGAGATTGGGGAACGGCGGAACAATAATTCCATTCGATGGAATCCCATTAACGCCTGGAATCCCAAAAGCGGTTGTTCCAGCGCGGATATCCAGAGTGGGTTTAGTTTTCCCATCAATTAATATGGATGTGCCATCAGATAGAGTAATCGTCTCAACAATGCCATTTTCGGCATCGACATTATCAATCAAAACACCACCCGGAATCGTCACACTTCCGCCCGCAAAAATATGCAGTGAAGCGCCTTGATAAGCCCCCATTAAAACATCCCCACGGCTGCGAATCACCGGATCATGGGGACTCCTCAGAGTTCCCAGATTCCCATCAAGCTGTTCAATCCGAAACTCGCCACCACTCCAGAAATGGGCATCCCCTTGCACCGGATTAGCCGAACGGAATACCATATCCCCATTGGCGAAAACACCACTATCCGGATGATTTAGGGCAAAAATATCAATTGTGCGATCGCCTTGTACCTGCATATTTCCGCCAGCCTTAGCGATGAACGGATTTACCAGACTGTCTCGGATATTTATAGTATGATTAGCGTGCAGAGTAAGATTATCCCCAGCGATAAGCTGACCTTGTAAATTAAGAGTATTAGCCGCTAGAGTAAGATTCCCTCCCACCGATAAATTCCCCGCATTGGTAATCGTTGCCGATTCACCTGTCAAATAATTAAAAAAGAATACCCCTGGCTGAATCGATAGAAGGGTACTTTTTTCCGGTTCTGTTGCCAAAAATAATCCCTGTTTACCCAGGCGAATCCCATCCGCCGTACTCGCCACAAATGACCCTGTTACATCTAACCTAGCGTCTTTACCAAAAATAATTCCATTAGGATTAATTAAGTATAAACTTGCCGCCCCTTCCACACCGAGAGTGCCAAAAATATTGGATAGATTCGTTCCCGTAACACGAGTGAGAATATGGTCAACATCCGTAGGATTGGCAAAGTAAACCTGCTGTCTGGGATCAACATTGAACTCCTGGAAACTGTGGAACAGATTACTCCCCCGTCTTGCCCCCCCTTGAATCAAATCCCGCGCCTCTTGGGGAACAACGATTGAATTTTCTGCACCTAACGTATCATCAGGAACCAGTTGGGCATTAATCTTTGCCGCATAAAAAAACTGACTGGATACAAGTCCAAAATAGCAGAACCATTGTAACGCTTGCCGACTGTTTAGGCTTTTGAGTATAAAGTTAAGATTAACTGGATTCATCAGTTGAACTGGATTTGAGACAAAAAATCCGGTAAAATTCATTGACAAGAGGTTAAACCCAATGATTCGGTTCTTTTTCTCTATACAGTCCCGTCGTAACCATACCCGTACTCTTTTGGAGGAAGATTAAAATTTTTATAAAATTAAAACTGTGTGCCAATGCAGCATATTACATCTCTACTTATGGCAGCGTTGCAGATAGACTTTAGCGGTTTTATCCTCAGGCACAAACTCTAGACACCGTTGAAATAATTTAGCCGCTTTACTAAACTCTCGTTGCGAATAAAGGCATAACGCTTGTTCAAACATTGTCTTTGTTTTCAGCTTCCGCTGACGAACCGGAGGCGGATCAGCATCAAACACATCAAACACCGACACGGTTTGGGATTTACCTTTAACCTTGACCCGACCAATCAGGCGAAACGAATAGTTAGAAGGGTCACGCAAATGGTCAAAGGTGTAATGTGAAATCAGCAGCGATACCCCATACTCTTTAGTCAAATGTTCCAAGCGAGAGGCTAAATTCACAGCATCACTAAGTACCGTACTATTAATATGGGTTTTACCGCCCACTGTTCCTAACATCATCAAGCCAGTATTAATACCAATCCCGATTTCGATCGGAGATTCTCCGGATTTTTGTCGCTCTTGATTATAGCATTTTAAGTGTTGCAGCATATCAATTGCGGCGTTGACCGCATCATCGGCACTGCCACTAAATAACGCCATAATTGCATCACCAATATATTTATCTATAAAGCCTTGATTTTCGATAATGGCAGGTTCCATATAGGAAAGATAACGATTAATAAAGTTAAATGTTTCTTGCGGCTTCATCGCTTCCGATAGACTCGTAAAGTTGCGAATATCCGCAAAGAGGACTGACATATTTTGCTGAGATTGATCGCCTAACTTAACATCACAAATACTGTCCTTTTTCAGTAACTGCAAGAATTGCCGGGGGACAAACTGGGAGAACGATTGATTCAACTGGAAAAGTTCTCTAGTAAACGCTTCACGCTCGACTTGCGCCTGTTTCCGTTCGCTAATATCTTCAATAAATCCCTGATAGTAGAGAACATTTCCTTGATCATCACAAACCGATCGCGCATGTTCACAAATCCAAATAATGCTGCCATTCCGGCGATAAACTTGGGCTTCAAACCCAACCACTTCTCCCTGTTGTTCCATCAATTGCATAAATTGATCTCGACGCTTCGGATCAACATAAAGCTGTTTTTTTATATTCGTAATACTATTGATCAACTCCTCTGGAGACTTATACCCATAAATCTTTGCCAACGCCGGATTCGCACTGCGATAGCGTCCATCAAGAGTAGTCTGAAAAATACCTTCTAATGCATTTTCAAAGATACGGCGATATTTCTGTTGGGCTTCCTGCTGTAACCGCCGACTCTGATAATCGGCAGTGATAACGGCTGAACCCGTCAAGGCGAGTAATGAGGGAATTACAGGTAACCACCACCCGGCTAGAAATAAGAGATAAGTACCGATTAAACTACAACCACTTGCTAATACAATATAAATGCCTAGGGCAAGTAATTGAAGTAAGGTTTTGGGATTCAACCATTTATTCTTTAGCCAAACTAAACTTCCGGCTGCACCCAGAAACGACCAACACAAAACCATTACCCCTTCGACTGGATTGGGTAAGACTTTAATCAAGGGGCGTCCATCAATGGCACTACTGATAATTTGACTGGTTAAATTCGCGTGAATAACAACAGCAGCAGCGCGACGGGGAGGGGCAAATATGGTGCTATCATAAGGCGTAAAAAATAAAGCGTTGGTACTTTGGGCTTTAGATCCAATTAAGATGATGCGATCGCGGATTTTTTCTGGGGGAACGCGATCGGCTAAAACATCGCTTAAGGAAACGGTATCAAAGCTGTCTGCAACACCGCGATAATTTAAGAGAATCTGATACCCTCCCGCATCTACATCTACATATCCTCCATCATCAGTCTGAAACGGCGTAAAGATCGCTTTTCCCAAGCGATAATGCTGCTGATTCGCATTAATCTCCTCTAAACTAATCCCCTCATCCTCTAAATACAGTAACGCTAAACGGGCGGCTAAACTTAATTGCAACTCATCATTTTCCTGTTTAATCGACAATAACCCTCGGCGAATCTTGCCATCCGCATCCACCATCAGATCCGCCAAAGCAACTCGGTTTAAAGCGTCCAGAGTGGGTGGAGAAGCCACGCGATCGCCCACTCGCTTTTCTACTCCAATTAGATTCGGCGTAGACTGCATCACCTCCACCCATTGCTGATGTCCCGGTTCTACAGGTAAATCTCGATACAGATTTAAACCAATCACTCGTGGTTCAGCCGCTTTCAGCGTAGTAATTAAATCAGCCAAAACCCCATCCGGAATGGGCCACCGCCCCACTCGATTAATATCCGTTTCATCAATTGAAACCAGGAGAATGCGAGAATCTGGAGATTCTTGAGGGCGCAGCCGAAAATATTGATCCAGCGTTGCCCATTCCAATAGCTGAAATAAACCCGCCGCATTCAGCGCAAGAATAATCAGCGTCACACTCGGCGCGATTAATAATACTCCTTGCCACTGCTTAATCCAGGTTTTCAGCTTTGAACCCATCAGATATCTCCCTTCTGAATTCCTCTATCTCCAATAGCTAGCTCCAACCTAGCAATTGGAGGGTACATGCTACCATTACTATCAAGCTCTTTGGTGAAAATTCCGGTAAACTAAATAACTTAATCTAGACTGAGAGACCATTGATTGCAAAGCCATTAATTCTCTGTAGGGTGGGTTAGGCGGTCATTTAATCGATGAAACAACTGCTGTATTCCCTAGTGCGTAATCCAGCAAAAATAATGTTTATTTGTTATATAAATTAATGTAATATTATTCTTTGATAATTTTAAATTACCCTAGCACTAGCGGTAAAAATGATAGAGTACAAGGATTTGCTTAACACAGCTTAATATCTTAGACTAGAAAATAGAACCCTTGAAAATAGTGATAAAATGTTCAACTTGATCAACTCCCTCCTCGGACGTCATCCCGAACGCATCAACGCCAACGTGGAAATTTACACCTGGCAAACTTGCCCCTTTTGTATTCGTGCCAAGCTATTACTGTGGTGGAAAGGCGTTAACTTCACCGAATATAAAATCGATGGTGATGGAAGTGCCAGAATGAAAATGGCAGAACGAGCAAACGGACGGCGAACCGTTCCCCAGATTTTTATTAACAACCAGCATATCGGTGGCTGTGATGATCTCTACAGTTTAGATAGTCAAGGCAAGTTAGATCCTTTATTATATAGCAATCCTATTTGAGTCGTGTCCAAAAATCTGGTAATTTTCGGAAATGGGCAATGGGCAATGGGCAATGGGCAATGGGAAAGAATGTGTAGGGGCGGGTTTTACCATTAACATTTGGTTGTCACCCTGATATAACTAAACCCGCCCCGATTAAAGTGCAGGTCATCTTCGACAAACGACAAATAACAAATGACAAATGACAAATGACAAATGACAAATGACAAATGACAAATAACAATCAACAATCCGACAAATTAAGAGAAAGCTGAACATAGTCAACCCCGGCATCAACATCAGCCTTATTTTTTGCCTCTCTTGAACAAGCATCAAGTCGTTGATGAGACTTCTCTAACACCTCACAACTTTGCGCCAACCATTGCTGAAATACCTCAAACCGCCCATCCGAGGGATGAACCACCTGATAGACACGCACGCGATTTAAACGTTTACTTTCACGACCAATACATTGAAGTCCATAGCCAATCTTATCCAACAAACGCCGGACAATCCGAATCGGTGTCGCATTTCGGGCTAATCCCATCCCCAACGTGGTTTTAATCGACGCCCGATTCGATAATGCCAATCGCGCCATCGCCTGCAAATCCTCATCTGTTCCTCTTAACTCACGCCCCCGATCCGTCAGCAACACGGGAACCCCCAAAAGTTCCATTGTCCCTACCGCCGCCCCCAATTGGGAACGATTAAAATCAGGCAAGAAAATACTTCCACCGCCTAACTCAATCAATTTACGTGCCATCACCGCATCCCGTTGCGCTAAATGATCTCGCCCTAAGGTGAGAAAATAATGCAGCAATAGCTTTTGATACCACCCATCATCATCCTTAGCCACCAGTTGGGCAGTTACGGGAATTCGATAACGCTGCTTTAACTCATATTTGCGAATCGCCCGTCGTTGGGCAAGGGTTTTCACTAATCGTTTTTGCCCAGTATGATATTGATGATCACTCAGATTTTTAGCCCGCGCGATCGCTAAACATTCTGCCTGATAATTTTGGTCTTTCACCGCCGCGATCGCAGCCGTCAACGAATTGGGTTCACTCTTCCCCTGTGTCTGGGAAACAGAGGACACACTATCCCCTCCTCCCATCTCCTGATCCGCAGCCTCAACCACCTGATGCCCTTCCCTACGCAGCGCCGCCAGTACCGATTCCCGATACTGAAACATCGACGCATTATGTCTCACCGCCATTCTTGCCCAACACAATAGCGATTCCGCCTGAAAACCCGTCTCAATATCATCAAGGGCATCAAAATCAGATTGTTGTAATAATCGAATATTAAGCTGAGTCAAACGTCGTCCCGATGTCAGCAAAGCTGGAATCGACGTAGAACCATTGCCCACCCGATTAAACCCACAGGATGCCACCCAGAGGAACCGAGGCAGATTTTCTCGCACTCGCCCCAACGCCTGACGCACCGAATTTTCACTTTGCACCCCAATCGCAATTCCCCAAACCGAGGTGAAATGTTCCTGCAACTCAATACTGACTCCGGTTTCAATCACCGGACTTGCCAGAACAATATCATACTGACTCAACACCCCATCCAAATCACGCATACAGCCATACGCCGGATGAGTCGGTTCAGTCAGAGATTCTGAATCAATGCGGAGAATCTTCGCCTCAGGAAATCGAGAACGTAGATAGGCTTCCAACGTACAGGTTCCCCACTGACTCCCCCGTTTCTGGGCGGAAAGGCAAACAAAGGGTTTCCCACCGGCGGCAATGTGTCGTTCCAAATCCTGAATCAAGCGTTCTGGCTTACGTTCTGGATAATAGTTTACCCGCCAGGATTCAGCCTCGCTGGGTTTCCAGGTGTTGTGAATAATATAAGGATGGTGGGAAACCCCCGATAAAGAAATCAAGTAATCGATAGAAACATCACTCAAATCCGCATCCGCCACATAAACTTGTCCCTCATCTCCCAAAACATTCTGCATCAATGTCTTCAGAGATTTCAGAATCGCCACTCGGTTACTACTGCAAGTATCCGAATCCAACCCATGCCAAAGAACCTGTTCCACTTCATCAATAATTACCACCCCATCTGACCAGTTCACCGCCTCAAAGCCAGCCTGAGAGGTAGGATGGAGAGAGTCAACGCAGAGACCATAGCCTAACCTAGCACCGCTTTCTGTATCCTGTATCTGAGTGACATAGTTCAAGCCAAAGCGCTGACATAACGCCTCCACGAGTCGCACCCGATGACCAATCACCAAAACCCATTTCTGGCGCTTAATCGCCTCTTTAACAATGGTTTCTAACCACTGAGTTTTCCCTGTACCTTTAGGGGATTTAATTCCAATCAACTTGGCATCCTCAGGAATCGATAATTCCCCTAAATAGCGACGATTTATCTGTATCGTGGGCGGATACGTCAGCCCGGTTAAGGATTGGGCTTTCCAGGTATCTAGGGGGACAGCCGTTTGATAGGCTTCGTCAAATGCTGTTTGAGTCTGGTTGGCAATTAAATCATCCACCCCTTTCCCTTGGTCTGGATGCCAACTGATTATCTTGACAGAACATCCCTTTTGGGTTAACAAATATCCCAACTGACGAATAGCGGCATTAACAGCTTTGATGGTACTGGGTTTAGTGTCTTGGTCGAAGGCAATATAAATTGTTCTCCCCGGCGTTGCTAATTTGAGTAACTGGGGGATGAGGCGAGACTTGCCGATACGATTTCCTTGTTCATCTCTAGGGACACGATAGCCTCCGAATACACCAGGGAGGGCAATTGCCGCATAGCCGGCGGTGAGTAAAGTCCCCGCTTTCTTCGCGCCCTCAGTAATACACAACGGAATTTCGGGATGGGCAATCAACCACTGCCAAAATCCGCCGGAGACATTTTGAATTTGTAGGGGCGGGTTTAGGGACTCGCCTTGGGTGATTGATGATAACGTTTGTACAAAACCCGCCCTGACCGAATGTTCACCCTTGGCGACTATCAAGGGCATGGTTTGTAGGGGCAGGTTTAGGGACTCCCCTGGGGCGATTGATGGTAACGTTTCCTCAAAACCCGCCCTGACCGAATGTTCACCCTTGGCGACTATCAAGGGCATGGTTTGTAGGGGTGGGTTTAGGGACTCCCCTGGGGCGATTGATGATAACGTTTCCTCAAAACCCGCCCTGACTGATGTGTCAGCGAGGTTTTCACGATTGTCGATGACGCGATTAAACCCACCCCCAGACACATCAAATGGAAGCGTCAGGTTATAGCGATTAGCAATATCCTGCCACAGATGTAGGGGGACACGCAGAGCAAAAACACCTGTGGGGGCTAGGGGCGGATGTTCGTATTTAATCGGTTTTCCCGTCTGAGTATTGCAGCGAGGAGAACTAGGCTTGAAACAACCCCAAAGATCATCATTACCCGTGAGTACGTCAATTCCGGAACACCACCATCCTCCTTGTTCCGTATGTTCGTAGCGCTTCAGGATGCGGTGACTGACCCGACCATCATTCCGTCGTGGTAATGTATCCGCGTAGAATAAATAGTTCGATGGGCAAGTGCCAGTTAAAGGGATAACGTTTAGGCGAGTGAGTTGGTCATCAATACAGCTATTGTTCCATTCTTGCAGATAATTCACGGGATTAGAGATTAAGGGGTTCATACGCAAGACTACACTACATCTAGTAGTTAAACTGGATTGCTTAGGAAAGGAACACTAATTATAGGGCTTGTTGACCAATGCTTGAAGCGTCATGTAAAAAAGTGGCGGTGCAGGGGTGCGGGGAGTATACATGGGTGTCAACTTAAGCCACATTACCCACGATAGGATACTGGGTGTGGGGTATGGGGTGTGGGGTGTGGGGAAAGCGAGCAATTTTGGCTCACTATGTATTAAACGGAGCCTGTTTGAAAAAAACATTGTGGATGAATAGGTGAGGTGAATGGTGGTAGGTGTGAGA
>NZ_JAVKEA010000116.1:0-5224 GCF_040221695.1 Coleofasciculus sp. E2-BRE-01
AATGAAGTATAGTGAGAGATTGCCGCGCTCTGTGTCCGCCTATCTTGGAGTGAATCCGAGAAAGCACGTATGGAGTGCTCTATATCAATTTAATAATTTTATGGGTCGATGCCCTGTAGTCAATCGTAGACACGATTACTATAGTGTCTCTAACTGGGAACCGTTGGTTAAGGCTGATATCGAGCAACAACGCCGGGTATCAGCCAAGCGCAAGCGTTAACGGTTATCGACCAAAAGTTACACCGTGGACTTATACCAAGACAGAATTACTTGTGGGTAGGTTTGTCTAGGTTTTTAGAAGCGGTTACTAAAATCTGTCGTTCTCAATCCCTATGGCTAATACACAAAACTGGTACATTGTCAAGCAAAAAAATGGACAATGTGAAATTGTTCCCAGCACTCAAGTAGAAGGTGAGGAAACCTCAGAACGCTGGGGACCTTTTGCCTCTCAACAAGACGCGATCGCACGTCGAATTGGACTGATTCGGGCAGGAAAATGCCAGCCTGCCTAAAACACTGATTTCACGGATTAGAGAGAGAGATTGGGGTGGGGGTGGGGGCTGTTAGTCAATGGGTAGAGGATGATCAGATTGACATGACTTTCGTTTTCGCCAGATGTGTCATGGCGCGTCTGGAACATGCATCGTCTACATCCCCTACTACCTATGGAGTTTGAACGGATGCCCGATCATTGGGTTCCTCGGCAATTGCCTGGTTGAGAACGTCTAGGGCTTTTACATATTGGGGATCGTCTGGTGTACCAATTTTAGTCCGATCCATCTGTAATGCCTTGCGTTGTTCCTCAGTCAGTTCTATGACAATATCTGGCGGAATCCCTTCCTTATTAATATCACGACCACTGGGCGTCAAATACTTCGCAATGGTCACCGCCAAACCCGAACCATCTCCGAGTCCACGTACTGATTGTACCAAGCCTTTGCCAAAGGTCTGAGTTCCGACTAATGTGGCTCGTTCGTTATCCTGCAAAGCGCCCGACAGAATTTCACTAGCACTAGCTGAACCGCCATCGACTAGGACAACTAACGGTTTATCTGTCAAGGCTCTATTCCTGGCGACCTCTTCATTTGAACTACCCTGACGATTCACCGTAGACACAATCTTGCCTTTATCAAGCCACATACGGGCAATCTCAATACTAGAGTAGAGTAATCCGCCCGGATTAGAGCGCAAATCTAAGATGTAGCCATTAACATCCTGCGTCTCTAACTCCTTAATCGCGTCTCGCATTTCCTGTGCCGCGATCGCGCTAAACTGATTCAAGCGAATATAACCAATCTCACCCGTGGGTGTACTCCGATAACTGTAGCGTACTGGATGAATTTCAATCCGCGCCCGTGTGATTGTATAGTCGATTTCCTCCTCGTCGCGTTGAATGGTAAGGGTCACATCAGTACCCGGTTTCCCGCGAATCAGTTGCACGGCGTCATTCACATCCATACCTTCGGTACTCTGACCGTCAATCTTGACGATTAGATCCTTTGCCAGAATACCTGCTTGAAATGCTGGTGTATCCTCAATTGGCGAAATCACCACCAACTTTTTCGTGTCCTCATCCTGGGCGATTTGAATCCCCACACCCGTTAATTCCCCAGAGGTATCAATTTGCATGTTTTTGAACTCTTCGGGGTCCATGAATCGGGTATAGGGATCGTCCAGCGTCTCGAGCATTTCCCGAATGGCTTCGTAAGCTTCTTCCTTGTCAGAATACTCACGGTTTAAATAATCATTCCGAACGGCTCGCCAATCCACCTGGTTGAAGGTAGCATCTACATACTGGCGATCGATAATTTGCCAGACTTCATCAACTAGCTCTTTGGGGCTTTCCTGGAAGAAAGCCTGACTTTGAGATAAATGCAGACCAGCCCCTGTAACTGCAACCGTTGTTAAGACTACTGCGGTCGCCCCGACCACGAGGCTACGTTTTGTAATTACCATAATCCTTTCACAAGCTGGAGGAAAACGACTGCAAAGGAATTACGCTCACTCTAACACAGGCTATGCCAGCACGCTCCTGTTGCACATCTTTGTTATCCATCCTAACTTGCTTGCAGTCCGGATGATAAGGTTGTTGAGTTTTAAATTAGGACGGGTGAAGGGGAATGCGGCTGTATTTGCTCTGATCCAATCCCTACAGTGTATGCCTATCATGCTTTTCAGGCATTCAATTGGTTACGGCTCCCCTCCCCGCCGCCAAACAAATTCAGTAGACCGAAAATTTTCGGTTGACATCCCAGGGGAGCAGAGGAACTGGGGAGCCGAGGCGCAAGGAAAAATTTAACCTGATTTTTCGTATTCTGGGATACATTTTTCCGGTAAGACTTCTCACCGCACTAACTGTACAACTTATTCAATCAACGAAACAACTGGGGATAAATCTGTCGCCAAGCCAACCCAGCAAAAAGACTCATTCCCAAGAGTAGCCCGATTAACTGCAAAAACCAGAAATTGGGTAATCCGAGGGGCCAGCGCAATAGGTCAACCAGAGCAGCAAGGGGCAATAGGTTGGCAATATTACCTAGTATAGGCGGTAACGTTTCGCGGGGAAAGTACGTCCCACAGAAGGTAAACATGGGGACGATGAATAAGAAAAGTGGCACGTTAATTTGGTCAATCGTTCGCATTATTCCCGCCGTAAACAGTCCCATAACACCAAATAGCATACTGCCCAAAATAATTAGGGGCAATGATATCAGTAAGTGCCAGCCTGAGTAGAGTCCCCACGCCACAGCCACTAACCCCGTCAAGCTACCTGCGATTGTTCCTTTGGTCGTTGCCCATAGCCAGTCCCCCAAAAATACTTCTGTGAAGCTTAACGGCGCTGTGAGTAAAGCTTGCCATGTTTTTTGGAATTTGAGGCGAATAAAACTGCCAAAAGCGCCCTCGAAAAAGGATTGGAATAGCACGCCAATTCCTATCATACCGGGGGCAATAAATTGTAAGTAGGGAACCGTTTCACCGTGGTAGGTGACATCGCCGACTAAGGGACTAAGCCCATAGCCAAAAGCGACGAGATAAATAATCGGTTCAGAAAGCGGAGGTAAGCTATTTACTAACCAGGTTTTCTGATAAACCCTAGCATGACGATGCCAGACTGAGTAGACTCCCCAAGGGGTAACCGAAATGCCTTTCATTTTGATTTGCGATTTCAAAGATTGTATTTTGCATGAATCCCTTGTGGCAGCAGATTAGCAATTGTAAGGGGGGTTTTACCCTAACCCTTTGTTGCCCTCCAGATGCTAATAAACCCGCCCCGACTCAATGCGATAATTCTTTTTTCTTTTACAAATGACGAAGGACGAAGGACGAAGGACAAATGATAAATTATTCAAGTGACGTACCTGTCAGGCGCAAAAATACATCGTCTAAATTGGTATGGCGACGGGTTAAGCTAACAGGATGCGTATCACTCAAATAGTCCCACATAGGGTGGGGATTATCTGCTGGTAAGCCAATCAGGTAACCATTACCAAAAGAGCGATACCATGTTTGATACTGATGGGCGAGTTGTTGGAGGATTTCTGCGGAAATGCCCTCAATTTCTACCACCTCTGTGCCAACAGTACGCTCAATCAACTCCTCAGGTGTGCCTTGGTCAATCATTTTACCCTGTTGGAGTAAAATTAGGCGATCGCACAATCGTTGGGCTTCATCCATATAGTGGGTTGTCAACAACACCCCACAGCCCTTTTGCTTAAGCTGACTGACTAACTTCCAAAAATCTTGCCGCGCATGGGGATCAAGTCCAGTTGTGGGTTCATCCAGAAACACCACTTGCGGCTGATTAATCAACGCCCGTGCCAACACCAGACGCCGCTTCATCCCGCCAGACAGTTGATCCACCCGATGTTTAGCATAATCTTGCAATCCTACTTGTGCCAGTAACTCCCCTGCCCGTTTTCGGGCAGTTTTGCCGACAATCCGATAATGATGGGCAAAGAAAATCAAGTTATCGAAGACACTAAAATCGGGGTCAAGATTATCGTCTTGAGTCACAATCCCCATCGAAGAACGCGCCAAACGTCCTTGAGATTGGATTTGATACTGTCCAAGTTGAACAAAACCCCGACTGGGAATCACTGCACCATAAAGCATTCCTACTGTCGTTGTTTTCCCGGCACCATTGGGACCAAGCAGACCCAAAATTTCTCCAGAATTCAGGGTAAAATTGACACCTTGAACAACATGGTTTGAACCATAAGATTTCCATAAGTCATAAGCCGTGAGTACCACAGATTGGGTTTGAGGTTGAGCCGTTGTCAGAGTCATAAGTAATGGTGATTACACCGCCGATTGTTTACGTTGTCGTCAAGAAAATAGAGTCAGATCGAACAGTCCCAAGGTAAGCTTCATTAGCATGTAGTATGCTGTATTATGGTTTAAATCAAGCTATCACAGGCGGTGAAGACTTCACCTCACCCAATCAGGTTATTGGTCTTATGTCTTATGTCTTATGTCATTCGTTATTTAATTTGAATTGTTAATTCCGGCTTCACCAGCCCTACTCCTGTTGTCCCAGATTTTGAGATAGACCACTTCCAAGTGATTCTGAAGCTCACTTTTACCTATAATCTAAATAACGCGATCGCACACCCGAACTCAATTCCCCATGAAATTTACACGCATCAAGGTCAACCCCAATCATCAGGGCGGAGTTCCTTGTATCAGGGGTCTGCGGTTTATCGCCTGCCCATCTAAAACTACAATAGAAATATGAATGAATCCAAACCCCTTACTATACAACTTCCCCAAAAAGATAGCGATCGCCTAGAAGCTGAAGCAAAAAGGCTGAATGTACCTCCTGAAGTCTTAGCCGTTATTTTACTGCAATTGAGTCTCGCCAAAGTCAATCCATCTATTAATGCTCTTGCTGCCCTCTGGCGACTAGGCGAACTTACGAAAGATGTGCCTCCCGTCGATCCCGTAGAGTTAATACGTGCAGGTCGAGAAGACGTGGAAAAGCGAGGTATGTTATAGTTAATGCCTGTTGTATTAGATGCCAATTTTTTAGTCGCTCTGATTACGCCTCACCCTTTGAGAGACAATGTTACGAGGTTGTTTCAGGATTGGACTTTGGACAAAATTATTAGATTTGCGTACATTTTACGCAAATAAAAAAGAGACAATAGCTCCTCTATCTCAGCTTGTTGAAAAGCTCAGAAATACCGACGGAGTGGAGGTTGCAGAGTGCAGTCTATTAAGATTT
>NZ_JAVKEA010000117.1:0-25348 GCF_040221695.1 Coleofasciculus sp. E2-BRE-01
ACTGTGGCTGCTTCAAGTACACAAACAAGTCAAGATTGAAAGATTAGCCGCGCTCTTTCCTGTACCCATCCTTTATCAAAGTAGGAGAAAACATCTGCAAAGGTTTTTAGTTCTTCCCAATCTTAGTCTACCCTTAATTTGGTTTCCGATAATTAAACGGGGGAACGATTACCTTATCCAGCGAGGTTGGTATGGGTACAAGATTTACGGTTACGCTACCGTTAATATCCTTGTGAGTGGAAAAAAACGTCTAAATAAATAGCTCTTCAGATGGAATCCCCATTTCTTCGGCTATGGTTTCCGCCCATATCTTCAGTTCCGTCCATTCTGTCTCACTTACCTCAGTCTTTATCAGTTTGAGAGTTGCAAATGTCCATTCATGGTTGATTATTTCTTGAATCCTCAACGCATCTGCACATAGAGTTAACCCAAGTCGTTCCTCTTCCTGACTGGGTGGTGGTGCCAGATGCTGTAATTGTTCCTCTAGCTGCTGCCATTGCTGTGGACTGATTAATTCAGCGATTTGAGGATGAAGTCGTTGCCAACTAACAGGTGAAGACACAGAATGGAAGTGAACTGCTCGATAGAGAATACCCCACCAAGCTTCTAAAGCAGCCCAGAGCCGTTGGTCTATAAAATGACGCTCAACCCAATCTTTAAATTCACTGGCTACTCCAGAAGTCGTTTGCTCTGCTAGTTGTTGTATTGTCTCCCGAATGGCTGGCTCTGGATTTGTCTGTTGCTGTATCGACTCTGAAAGCTGTTCGTGAAGTTGCCCCAGGGAGGCTGAATGCTCAATTAACGCTTCAGGTATACCCATCGCAGGCAGGAGCGGTTTTGCCCACGGCAGTGTCAGTATTTTAGTAGCTTCTAACCAAGCCTTTAGCTGATTCGGTTGGGCTGCTTGAGTTGTGGTTGCAGCTATAGCGGTAATAGCATTAAGGGCGTCAAGATCGATTGAATTAGAATCATTCATTTGAGAGTAGGCAACAGGGAACAGGGAACAGGGAACAGGGAACAGTAAGGATTTGAGACTTTTTAACATGTATTAGCACAGCGGATAGTATTTATGTCTAGGTACTTAGTAAAGGAAAATAGTTAGATTAGCTATCTACAGAGGTGGGCAAATTCAGATTCAGTTCTTGGAAAAATTCCGAACTATTTTTTAGATCAATCGTCTGGGGAAACGCAGGCTGATCGTTGATTTGCAGGCGGTATGTTCCTTGCTGTAATCGTTCTAAATAATACACGCCAGCATCGTTAGTAATGGAAAATGATTGAGTACCAGCATCCGCTTGGATGGCTTCAACTCTCGCCCCACTCACGGGTTGACCTTGGTTATCGGTGACAATTCCCGATATGGTGTAAGACTGAACCAAGGGAATAAGAATCGGTGTATAACTCCCCGCCACTACCTCCACCGCCAAGGCTTCATTAATCACTTGCCAGTCAAAGGGAAAACCCGCCGGATCAAAGTCGAGGCGGTAGGTTCCAGGGGGTAAATTCATGATGATCCGATCCTCTTGGATATCGGCGCGTAATGATCCCAGAGACTGCTGATTCACTAGGAGTAAGGTGGAGTCGGTGTAGTATTTTTCCCCCGGATCAGGTTTACCATTTTGATTGCGGTCAAAGAAGGGTTGAATTAAGAGTCCGCCTTGGGTGCGGAGATAGTCAGTTTTGGTGTCTCTAGGGGTAATTCCTTGCTGGAGATTGAGACTGGAGACGAGGTTTAAGCTGAAGGCGGCGTTATCGGAACTCACGGCTATCCCTTGATATCGCGCTTGTAGGCGTAAACCTGGTAAAATCGAGGTTCCCACTGAGGCGACAATTCCCGAACCGCGAGAACCGATACCATAGCCCAGTTGCGCGTCCCAGAGGGGGTTTCCATCCCCCGATTTTTGGGGGGAACGATAGCGCCAAGTGAGACTCGCTAAATAGTTATGACCATTTTGGTTACGGGTATCATAACCGAGAACCAACGAATGACCCGTACTTAAGTTATCAGAGAAACGATAACCAAGTTCGGATTGGGTGCTAATTTCATTCCCCAATGACCGAAATTCCCATTGATTCAGGCGTTGAATTAGATTCCACCGGAAACGGCTTTGGGTATCAAAGCTGAGACGGGCAAAGGTAAAGGCGTTTTTGTTGCTTAAGGCGAATTGTACACCAGCCGCCGTTGCATCATTGGTGCTGGTATTGGCAAATAGGGTGAAACCCGGTAACACTTGGAAGGTGGCGTTTAACCGTTGGGCGAAGCGATCGCTAGTGAATCGGGCGGTAAAATTAGGCGAGGGTTCAAACAGTACGTTGGCGTTAATATCCCAGTCAGACTCCTCTGTACCACTTAGAACCGAGACGGCGGCTTTTAAGGGAAAGCCTTCTGGCTGAAAAAAGGCTTCTGCTAATCCCCGAAACGATTCGTCGTAAACCGCACCAGCCCCTAATGTCAGGCTATTAGAAACCCCCCAGCGCCCCATCACCCCACCTTGAACGTCGGTAAAATTGCCCAATATTTCTTGATTCAAACCCGACAATTGTCGCCGCCATCCTCCAGAGACAATAACGGCTGTTGATCCGGCGGGGATTTGTCCGGGTACATTGGAAAAAGTGGCGTCTCGAATTTCTGGGGTTTCCGTGAGTCGCCCTTGGGGATAGAGTAAAATACGATAATTATTAAACGATTGACTCTCGAATTCCACATCCTCGAAGCGGTAGACACCTGAAGAATCCACCAGAACTTCTGCGATCGCGTCATCACTTAATCCTCGCACCAAACGCACTAATGTTCCCGGTTCCGCTGTTCCAGAAATCGTGCGTCCGATTTGCGCGGCTTGTAGGCGTTGACGGGGATCAGAACCACCGTAAAGTTGAAGTTGGGGGATAAAACCATTCCGTTGAATCGTGGTGAATCCCCAATAATCCCCTGGACTTTGACTACGCCAGAAAGGGGGTTGAGATCCAATAATATAATCCGCCGCATCCGTTTGGCGTTGAAATCGCGCTTCGGCGAGACTCCAGGTATCAGAGGAGAAGAGTTGGGGTTGATTGGCGCGGATATACCAACTTCCGCCAAAAATACTGCCAACAGCAGATACATTTCCCCGATAGTTGGGTGATTGAGTCGCGGTTCCACTCGCATCAATCCGTTGTTCAACAGCGGAAAGAGAGAACCCAGAGGGGGCAATTCGGGGTAATCCTTCGGTTTGGACAATGACGTCTCGTTTTCCCCTTTGACGCCGTTGATTTAACCAGGGGGCTTGGATGGAAACCGCATAATCAATAATGTCGAATTCGATTTCCACGCCGAATAAGGTTCGCACATCCGCCACGGAAAACACCAAGCCTAGTTCCGGATCAGTCTTGAGTTGACTGGGATTGAGGCGAACGACTTGATTAGGCGATCGCAGTTCGATTTGATTGTCGGGTAAAACGGTGGCGGTTAATTTTAAGGCTTTGACGATGGCGTCATAAGGTAACAACCATTGATCAAAGTTAATCGCATTTTCCCCATTTTCTTGTCCGCGAATTAAGGTGCTAGTAATTACTGGGCGGTTGTTGACTTTGATGCCTACCAGAAAGGAGGAGAAGTCATCAGGAACTTGGGCGATTGAAAATTGAGTTTGCGGAAGGGTTGAGATATCTGGGTTTGGGGGGGGTAATGTGTCAGGTTGGGGTGCGGGTTCCTCGTCAGCGAGTTTTTCGGGTTCCGGTGTTGAATTGGCAGGATTTAAGCTAGGATTTGAATCTGCTGGGGATGGTAAACTATTCGATGTTGAATGATTAGGTTCAGCCGGATAGAGAGTCAAGTCAAGATTGACGGGATTGAATTGAATAGAAGGAGTAGAGGAAGATAATTCGGGTTGTCCTGATTTATTATCAGAGATACTGACTGAAATAGGTTGTCCGAGTTTGGCGGCGTTGGATGGTTCTATCCCTTCGGGCAAAGTCGGTAAATTTGAGTCGGAATATTCGGGTAAGAATAATTCCAGTGAACTCGGAATCGAATAAGACGCAACAGGATTTTGGCTGGGAGAGGCTGGCGTGTTGGCGATTATAAATGGATGTTCGCGAACTTTATCTGCCTTGTCTGGAGTTACGTGGTGTACAATTTCTGGCGGGGAATGGGGCGGTACGGCATGAAACATAGGGCAGATATTAACGTCTGCTGAAAGGGAATGGGATTGACAAGTTGCTCGGATAAATGAGTTAGTTTCTAGGAATCGTTAGATTAACGCTGAAGGGAAGTTGGTTACTATTATCATCACCCCAGATTAATTCTCCAGTGAGTTGGTAGTTACCAGGGGAAAGGGATGATGTGTCAGATTGGAAATTATTTAATATAAGATTGCGATCGCTCTGGGCAACGATAGTACTGGCAGGCAATTCTCCAGTCTTGATAACTGTTTTTCCCTGTTTCAACTCCCAGTTAACACTTGACCGGACAGAAGCATCACCTGTATTCTGAACCAGTAATTGGAGTTTGTTTTCTTTTAAATTAAAGCTAGCACTATTGACAGTTAAATTTGGAGATATATCACCTTTACGAACATAAACAGTTGTTCCCACTCGTGCAGTGATACCAAGTTTTTTACCGCTACCACCCCAGTCTTCATTTAAGGTTTCTGTAAACACCACGGCTCTATACTCTCCATCAGGTAGGCTAGGTGCAAGCAATGCCCTCATCCGTACTCGACGACTAACTCCTGGTGGTACTGTTAATTCTTGTGGAGAAAACTGTAGATAGGAACCAAGGTAGTTGGGGCTAGAGGATAGAGTTTGAAATCCACTATCACGCTCATAAGTAAAAGGCTCAGTATAAATTCTTGCCCGCAAGGGAGTATCGGTAGTATTAATCACATTAATCATGGTTTGTGCCTGACCCCGATTGGCTTCGACTTCCACAACTAACGGAGCAGCACCTAGCTGTGCTTGAGCTGAACCTCCAAAAAGCAAAGTAGCAGATAGCGCCCAACTTCCATACTGAAATGCTTTCCAAGCTACTTGTAGGGGGTTTTTATTTTTTTGAGAAAAAAGTACCATTTTTGCCGTATTCCCGAATTGAGTATTGCTTGAAGTAAAGGGTTTGTTTCCAGGGGAAATAGTCCTGACGTTTGCCTAGAAACAAACCCATTCAATTAGGCGTGCGATGGAATCACTCAAATAAGTAATTCCTTATACTTATAACGGTGTAGCGGTTAAAGTGACACCAAATTGGTAAGTTCCTGCAGGAAGAGTAGATTGATGTGCTGCATCCATATTGACAGTGAGACTGTTAGTACCGAGAGTTAATCCAACTGCAGCGACATCGGTATCATTTAAATTGATATTGGCTCCCAATGCAGTAGTACCCGTAGCAGTCGCTGTTTTTGTTGTGGTAGCATCGTCGTATTCAGCAGGTGCGCTTATCATTACAGGAGCGCTCATCGTTAGATCTGCAGCTCCCTGACAAGTAATGTCAACTGAACCTGCTGTAGCGCCTGTGCTGGTTAGAGTATTGGTTCCAACTGCCTGTATCAGAGTACCATCGACTTTATTTTCAAAGGTGCAGGAATTCGCTATAGTTCCATCAAATAGAACATCTTCCGTTGTCTGAGCTTTTACCGCAGACGTGAATCCAAGAGTACCGCACAAAACTAAAGTAGAAGCGATTAGGGTCTTACGAATCATTGGATTGAGTTCTCCAAAGGATGTGTTTGATTGACAATTCAATCTTATTTAGACCTACCGCCTTAATGAATCGGGCAAATTACGGGAATTAATTTAGCCTGACTGAACTAAAATCCGTGTATGTACGGAGGATGAGTGGATAAAAGTATGAGAATCCTCGCCTAACAGCCACTTTGATAAATCTGAAAACCCTCATCATGCTGAGATTTTAGAGATAGATTAGGACAACAGAGAGTATTATCTGTATTAGCAGCCATTTCTCTGTGACACTTACCGATAAACTTCGAGAAGACTTTTCTCCACCAATGAGGGGTTTGACCCCTTATCCTATAAAATAATTCAGATATGGGGATTATCGAAGATAAGGATGATTTGTCTCTATGAAACAGGCGATGCGCGTGGTACTATCACTATTACCCCTACTGGTGCTTGGCATAAGTCGCGATCGCGCTGAAGCCACGCCGACTCAATGCCGTCAAATTCGCCAGGTACGCCGCCTCGCGATACAACAAGGTTTAGACGACGAAAACCTGGCTACCCTAGAAGCACAATATTGTGACACCGCACAACCCTCAGCAGTAGAAACCATTCCACCGCCAACCGCCAGCCAGGAATGTCTGGATCTCACCATCATGACACGACTAGCGCGACTGTCTGAAGGAAATAACAATCTGGTGCGATTAGTGGAGAGTCAGCAACAATTCGCCTGTGGATTAGCTGATACCTGGGGAAGGGCAATTATTGAATATCCCAATGGACAACGGGCGAAAATCGGTGACAATTGGCAGTATCCCAACGGACAAACAGCCAAATTTGGCGCAATTTGGAACTATCCCAACGGACAAACGGCAAAAGTCGCCTCTCGCTGGTACTATCCCAATGGGGAAATCGCTAAATTTGGCACACGTTGGAGTTACCCGACAGGACAATCAGTAAACTTTGAAAATCTGGTAACCTGGGCGTGCAGTGTCATCAACCGGGATGAATGCGCCTCACGACTATTAGCATTGCGAAATACCAATGATTTTTGGAGTGAAATGGCAACCCTAGAATTAGCTTGGCAAGCTTACAGTCAATCAATTGTCGGGGCGGGTTTAGTCACTCCGATAAGCTTTTCACCTGAAGTGTTGCGGTGGGAGATGCCGCTACCAAAACAATCTGCCCATTTGCCAATTTCACCCACCCTTGCGCTTCAATAATTAATTTGCCGAGGTTTGGCTGAATTGGACATGACAGCTTCTGGATAATGGATGCGATCGCGTCCGTTATCAACCACTATAAACCACTACCCTTGATAGTTGGAACTTTTCCCAGCAATCGAATTAAAGTTATTCCAGTTAACCCTGCAACTAACATCCACGTTACCCCTAAACCTAGAACTTCGCTGAGAAACATCTGGGTAAAGCGGCGCAAAAGTCCACCGACAATCCAACCTACCGCTAAACTGATTGCCCAGTATAGAGTATTGGTAAAAATCCATCCCCAAGCTTTGCTAACATACTGTCGGAGAACCCACCATTGCGCCATTCCCAGGATTAGCCCCAGAGTTGCGCCATCGACGACTCCATAAACCAACCGAGGGAAAAGACGCATCGTTCGGGGAGCAAACCAACCGATGACGCCAAACGAACTCAACCCCATGACTCCCCAACCGAGGAGACTGGCAATAATCCACCACCAGGCGGAGGAAAGGTATCGTCTCAAGACTAGCCATTGGGCGAATCCGATTATCGTCCCGCCAATGATCCCCTCAATCATATTAATATCGGGTCTTTCGCCAATCTCGATCCAAAATAGACTTGCCACAAAACCCAACAGCGTCACCAATAGCCACTGCAACCAGAAGCTACAGCTAGTTTCGATGGGTTTGATTGGGTATTGATAGTTAATGGTTACTGGCACACCAATGACAACGATTCAGAACCGTTCAAAACTGCCTAAGGAGTTCCCTTAGATCTGTAATATATATATTACTAGGTATTACCGCCTCCATTGCCTCTCAAAAGACGAGACAAAACAAGAATTATGAAGATTGTCTTTAAAAAACTCTGGATTTTTTAAAGTTTTGATGAAGATCAGCTTAATTTTATTTTTCTAGATAAAACTTTCAGTTTTCGATTATTATAGGTCTATAAGTGTCAATCAAGATTTCACACATCTACCAATGGATAGATTAAAGTCTTTTAAGTCTTTGAGTCTGGTAACCGGGGTATTCACGACAATCTGGGTCATGGGAATCGGCTGGCAACCACCGCTACAAGCCCAGTCTAATGAAGATGTAAACGTTTTAACTGCCCAACTTTCACCATCGCGCGATCGCGGCGCTGGGTTGCGCGGTGCTGGATGTGGTGAAGTAACGATTACCCCCTTGATGCCCACTAACGATCAGGGGGTTTATTTGGTGGCGCTGAACTCGCCCGCAACACTTTCATGGCAAGTACCGGAAACCACTGTTACCTCCGCCGAATTTCTCCTAGTGGATCAGAGTTGGAATCCAGTGTATCAAACCATGATTGAGATTCCTGAACAAGGCGGTGAGGTTGAAATCACGCTTCCCAATGACCTGCCTCTAGAAATGGAAATAGATCATTACTTCCAGATGGCATTAGTCTGTGATGTAGCTGATCGCACCAAAGATAATGCCATCCAAGGGGCAGTGCAGTTCACCGCCCCCGATGCTTCTATCCCGGAAGAATAACGATCATCACTGAACCCGATTCATAGAACCTAGACACTTCAGGGTGTGCAATTTATGAAAGAAGCCTTTATTTCTTATTCCCGGCGCAATAAGGAATTTGTTCTGAAACTCCGGGAGGCATTTAAAAACGCTAACCGTGAGGTTTGGGTGGATTGGGAAGGCATTCCCCTAACCGCTGATTGGCGACAAGAAATCTATCAAGGAATTGAAGAATCGAATAATATCGTCTTTGTGATTAGCCCGGATTCAGTGGCATCCAAAGAGTGCGGTGTCGAAGTAGACTGTTCCCTAAAACACCATAAGCGAATTCTGCCGATTTTATATTTGGATGTTGACCCAGAGGATATGCATCCAGAGATGGCAAAAGTTCCCTGGATTGATTTTCGCGAAGGGACAAATTTTGAGCGGGCGTTTGCAGAACTGCTGCAAGCCATTGATAACAATAAAGAGGATACCCAAGAACATACGCGCTTGTTAGTGCAAGCCATGGAATGGGAAAAAAAAGAACGCAATACTAGCCTTTTATTACACGGAAGTGAACTGACATCAGGAGAATCCTGGCTGGTATGGAGTTCAGAACAAAAACCTTTTCCTACACCTCTGCATCGGGAATACGTTGGGGTTAGTCGTCAATGGGTCACTCGTCAGGCAAAACGGTCAATTATTGGAGTTAGCGTGGCGCTGGGTGTGTCTACTCTCTTAGGACTTGTCGCGTTCTGGCAATATCAGCGATCGCAAAAACTGTATGTGCAAGCCCAGCAAGAACAGCTTATTGTCCAAAGTACCACCTCCGACGCTTTATTTGTTTCCCAGCAAAAATTTCCTGCCCTCTTAGAATCTCTAGAGGCGGCTAAAACGCTGCAACAAGCCAACTGGGTTAGCCGAGATCCTCAACTTCATTCAACAATTTCCACGGCGTTACTTCAGTCTGTCTATTGGGTGAATCAATCCAACCAATTAGACGGGCATACAAATAAAGTTCGTAGCGTTAGTTTTAGCCCCGACGGTGAACGTATTGCCTCCGCCAGTAGTGACCATACAATTAAACTTTGGCAGCGAGATGGGAGTTTAATCAAAACCCTAGAAGGACACCGCGATCGCGTCCGAGAGGTCAGCTTCAGCCCTGATGGTGAAATGATTGCCTCCGCTAGCCGGGATGGGACGGTAAACCTGTGGACAAAAGATGGGGCGAAGCTACATAGTATTAATGCCCATGATAATGATATTTACCACGTCAGTTTTTCCCCCGATAGCCAAATTATTGCCTCAGCCAGCCAGGATGGGACGGTAAAACTGTGGAGTCGAGAGGGTAAACTCCTCAATTCCTTAACTGGACATAATGCCCCAGTTATCAGTGTCAGCTTCTCGGCTGACGGTCAACAGTTAGCATCGGCTAGCGCTGATCAAACCGTGAAACTCTGGACAATTGAGGGTGAAGAACTACAAACCCTGACAGGACACCAAGGAGAGGTCACAAGTGTGAGTTTTTCCGGGGATGGTCAACTCATCGCCACCGCCAGTCAGGATAAAACGGCGAAACTCTGGACAATTGAGGGAGAAGAACTGCAAACGCTAATCGGTCACAAGGATGGCATCTGGCAGGTGACATTTAGCCCGGATAGTCAACGCCTTGCCACCAGTAGTAAAGACAAAACCATCAAACTCTGGAATCGCGACGGCACTCTCCTCAATACCCTCACCGGACATAGTAGTCAGGTATTTGGTGTAGATTTCAGTCCAGATGGGCAAACTCTAGCATCAGCGAGTGATGACAGAACCGTGAAACTCTGGAAACTTGACAATCCTTTAGTCAAAACCTTACCCAAAGCCGGTATTAGTCCCAGTTTTAGTCCGAATGGGGAGTTAATCGCGATCGCATCCGGAATGGATGTTACCCTTTGGAGTCCAGAGGGCAAAAAATTGAATACTCTATCCGGACATAAAAATTGGGTGGAAAGTGTCAGTTTTTCTCCCGACGGTGAAATCATTGCCTCAGCCAGTGATGACCAAACCGTGAAACTCTGGACAAAAGACGGGAAAGAATTACAGACGCTAAACGGGCATGAGGGAATCGTCTGGACGGTACAATTTTCTCCCGATGGAGAGTATATCGCCTCAGGGAGTCAAGATGGAACCGTAAAACTCTGGAAGCGAAACGGTGAAATGGTGCAGACTCTCGAAGGTCATCAGGGTATGGTCTTAAATGTTAGCTTCAGCCCGGATAGCCAAACTATCGCCTCCGCCAGTCAAGATGGTACCGTGAAACTGTGGCGTCTAGATGGTAGCTTGCTAGAGACGATTGAGGGACATGACGCCGCCGTTGGTAGTGTTAACTTTTCTCCCGATGGTCAAATCATTGCCACCGCCAGTGATGACCAAACCGTGAAACTGTGGACAACTGAGGGCAAATTACTCCAGACTCTGGAAGGACATAGCGATCGCGTCTATCGTGTCACCTTTCGACCCGATGGTCAGTTCCTAGCTACAGCCAGTTTAGACGGTACGGTGAAACTTTGGACAGTCGATGGTACAGAAGTCGTTACCTTGAACGGACATCAAGCAGGAGTAGACCATCTCAGTTTCAGTTCCGATGGCAAAACCCTGGCATCTACGGATAGAAACGACACCATGATTCTCTGGAATTTAGAGTATTTGGATGACCAATTACTCAACAATCTCATCGCATCGGGTTGTAATTGGGCAGGAGACTATCTGCAAACCAACTCGAATTCCCTTTGTAAGAAGTCATAAGTGACTCAGTTGCGAAATATCGTGTTCCCTGTTCCCTGTTCCCTGTTCCCTGACCAATAACAAAACATGGCTGAAATTTTTATTTCCTACTCCTCCCCCGATACAGACGCGATTCAGAGACTCTATGACGCCCTCAACCGGGAGAAACGAGATATTTGGGTGAATTGGGAAGAAAGTCCTCTAACCCAGACCGAAACAGAAATTGAGGCAGCCCACACCTGTATCTTCTTTATTAGTCCCCATGCGATTCAATCGGAACGTTGTACTCAAGAACTGGAGTACGCGATTCAACGCTGCAAACGCATTATCCCAATTGTGCTGCGGGATGATCAACTCAAAGGTGTGCATCCAGAATTAGCTAGACTGAACTGGGTATTCTTCCGCGAAACCGATAATTTTAATGGGTCATTGGAGTCCCTTCTCAAAACCCTGGATACCGATTTAGACCATATTAAAGAACATACCCGCTTACAACAACTGGCGAAAGAGTGGGATAAGAAACAACGCAATAATCACCTTTTACTCCGAGGAAGTGAACTCGAAGCTGCCGAACAATGGTTGACAACCAATGCGGAAATCGAACCCAAACCCACCCAACTTCAGCGAGAGTATATTGATGGGGGACGCAAAGCCAGAACCCGTGGTCAAAGACGACTCCTGGCTGGCGTTAGTGTGGCGTTAGGCGCTTCGGTTATTTTAGGCGGAGTGGCGTTCGTTCAATATTTAAAAGCCGAACGACTGAGGATGCAAGCCTATACCGGGCAGATTATTAGCCACAGTAAAACCGCAGAAGCGTTGTTTGCGTCTGGTCAAGGCTTTGAAGCCCGATTAGCAGCCCTGAAAGCGGGACGTAAACTGCAAAATGCTAACTGGAGTCAAAAGGATACTCAGTTAAACGCCAATGTGATCACCGCCCTACAACAAACGGTGTCTTGGGGTAGAGAACGGAACCAATTAGAGGGTCATACGGACAGAGTATGGGATGTCAGTTATAGTCCCGATGGTGAATGGATTGCTACCGCGAGTAATGACCAAACCGTAAAACTTTGGCGTCCAGATGGTACATTAGTTCGTACCCTCACCGGACACACTCAGCCAGTCCGGGGCGTGAGTTTCTCTCCCGATGGGCAAACCATTGCCAGTGGCAGTTTAGATGGGACGGTTAATCTGTGGAATCAAGAGGGAACCGTGATTAAAACCATCGCCGCCCATGATAATGCGGTTAATAGCGTCAGGTTTAGCCCCGATGGTGAACTCCTCGCCACCGCCAGTGATGACCAAACTGTGAAACTTTGGCAGCCAGATGGCAGGTTGGTGGGTACTCTAGAAGGACATCAGGGTCAAGTTTATGGCGTCAGCTTTAGCCCTGATGGTGAAACCTTGGCGACGGCGAGTTGGGATGGTACGGTAAAGCTTTGGACGCTAGAGGGTGAAGAACTGTTAACCCTGACGGGTCATGAGGCTGGCGTTATCGGGGTTAGCTTTAGTCCCGATGGGCAAACTCTTGCCTCCAGTAGTGATGACCAAACCGTGAAACTCTGGAATCGAGAGGGTAAGCTGCTGACAACGCTAACTGGACATCAGGGTACGGTTTATGGGACGAGCTTTAGTCCAGATGGGCAAACTCTTGTCTCCAGTAGTGATGACCAAACCGTGAAACTCTGGAGTTTAGATGTAGAGACGTTGCATGCAACGTCTCTACAACAGACGCTAACTGGACATCAGGGTACGGTTTATGGGACGAGTTTTAGTCCCGATGGGCAGACTCTGGCGTCGGCGAGTTTAGATAAAAGTGTGAAACTGTGGCAACTGGGTAAACATCAGCTTGTTGATACGCTTCAGGGACATCGGGATTCGGTCAATAGTGTCCGGTTTAGTCCCCAGGGGAATTATTTGGCATCCGCGAGTTCAGACAATACGGTGAAACTCTGGCAAAGTGATGGGAAAGAGTTAGCAACGCTGCAAGAGAATAGCGATCGCGTCTATGATGTGAACGTTAGCCCCGACGGTGAGACGATTGTCACGGTGGGTAATGACAAACGGGTGCGCTTGTGGAACCCAGCGGGGAAACTCCTGAAGACTTTACCAGGGGAAGAAAATCTAGAGGATGGACATCGCGATCGCATAAATCGGGTGAGTTTTTCTCCAGATGGTGAAACCATTGCCACAGCGAGTGAGGATGCAATGATTAAATTATGGAATCGCAACGGAACGCTACTGAAAACCCTCGATGAACATAGTAGTGGCGTCAATGATATTAGTTTCTCCCCCGACGGTGAGATGATGGCTTCAGTTAGTGATGATCTCACCGTGATTTGGGATAAAACTGGCACAGTCCTCTCATCATGGCAGGCACACGAGGAACCGATCAAAGCCGTGAGTTTTTCCCCTGACGGTGAGACAATTGCCACCGCCAGTGAGGATAAAACCGTGCAACTCTGGAATAAAGACGGCGTTTTGCTACAAACCCTAGAAGGTCATGATAATCCAGTTTATGCGGTAGCATTTTCTCCTGACGGTCAAACCATTGCATCCGGAAGTTTAGACGGACAGATCAAACTCTGGCAACGTGATGGCACGCCAATTGTCACCCTTAAAGGGCATCAGGATGAAATCAGAGGGTTGAGTTTCCACCCCGATAAGCAAACGCTGGCATCTGCCAGTTTGGACAACAGCATCATTTTGTGGAATTTGGAGGATGTGAATCAAACGGTTCTGGATAATCTCCTGGTTCGCAGTTGTGACTGGGTAGGGGATTATCTGAAGACTAACCCCAATGTAACAGACCGCGATCGCGCCCTTTGCAATTAATTAGGGGCTGCTGAATAAGTGTTGTGGTGAGGGGGAGCGGGGGAAGCTGGGGAAGCTGGGGGAGCTGGGGGAGCAAGGGTACATTTTCCTTCGCTAGTCGAACATAATATTGTGTAGGGGCGGGTTTAGGGACTTTGTTTTGGCTAGGGATAATAACGTTTGTTCAAAACCCGCCCTGACATGACCCTTCACGTTCATAATAGGTTGTCAAATGACAAATGACATAAGACCAATAACCTCTCGAACATAATATTGTGTAGGGGCGGGTTTAGGGACTTTGTTTTGGCTAGGGATGATAACGTTTGTTCAAAACCCGCCCTGACATGACCCCTCACGTTCATAATAGGTTGTCAACTCCTGGGACGCCCTAGAGTAGTAATATAAAGAACCGCCTCATCGGGAGGAATCCCCAAAACCTCATTCACTTGCTGATCAAAGAACCCGCCAATACCACTCACCCCCAACCTTAAATAAATCGCCGCTAAATTGAGCCGTTGTCCCAAATGTCCCGCATCCAGATGCAGGTAACGATAAGCGCGATCGCCATACTTCGCGACAGCTTTTTTCAAGTCTGCTGTGTGAAAGAGAACCACACTGGCATCCCGCCCTAACTCTTGTCCTAAGCACAAATAATGCAATTCTCGCCGGAAGTTTTTAAAGCGGATTTGCCGCAATTCTTGAGCTTTTGGCGCGTAATAATAGCAGCCTTCATCTAAACCCATCACTCCTGAAATTGCCACAAAGGTTTCAATTAAACTCAGATCCAAATAATCAGGATAACTTTCAAATCCTTGCTCGCTGTAGTGTTGGGGTTGATAGGTGAAATCGAGTAGCAATTTAAGTTCATCTAAGGATAGCGGCGCACCAGTATAAGCGCGAGTTGATCGCCGTTTTAGAATCGTATTTTCCAAGGCTTGAGGCGCATATCCTTCCCTGGTAACACTACCCCATTGAATCGGTGATGTAGTCGTAGAGATTTTGGTGCAGAAGGGAAAATTATACTTGTCTTCACCTACCTTTTCTGACTCTGATTCCCCAGATGGTGGCGATTCGATTTCCTGCTTATCTGTCGGTTCAATTTGCGTCGCTTGATGCAGGTAAGCCAGCAATTCCCCATCAGGAAGTTCGGGATAGTCAAACTGCGTCGCTGACGGTAAAGCAGTAGGCTGAGAGAGGCTGCTTTGTCCCTGGAGTTGATCCGCGAGGGGAACCACTGCGATCGCGCCTTCTTGTTCCGGGTTAAGATAAAGCAGATCATTCACCTTCTGATCGACAAAGCCACCAATCAGATAGGGGCGATACCCCGTTAACGCACCCGCGAGTTCAATATTGCCCAACAAATGACCCGTATCCAGAAATACTCGACGATAGGCACGGTCTTCATAGCGCCAAGCTGAACGATAAAATATAGCGGTGGTGATGATCGCCAGTTCCGTTGTCTCTAAGCTAGGATGCTGTAAACAAGCCTCTTGTAGCCCTGACCAAACCTCGCTATCCCAAAAGCGCACTAGAGAATGGCTAGGACACTGATAGTTATACAGTCCTGGAGCTAATATAGAGGTTCCACTGGAAATTAAATAGACTTCCGCCGGATACAATCCCCCGGCTGAAGGCGCCGCCCTTAAATAAACCGGAGGTCCAATCATGGTTGCCATCTTAGCCGTTAAGCCATAGCTGCACAAGAGCAACCGTGACAACCGCCACCAACTTTTACCGGGTTCCTGGGCGAACGCTTGGGGATCTTCTTTGAGATAGGGCTTCAGATCAATGGTTGTTCCTAGTTTATACTCTTTAAAGGGTATCGGTTGATTGTCCCAGTCTAATCGCTTATTTTTGGACGCGATCGTCTCCGGATCATATTTGGTGCGCTCGTGATAATGTTGGGCGATCGATAATTGTGGGTTTGACATAGTTTTTTCAGGATAGTATTCGATTTGGCTTTTATCTAGAAGTTTTTAATATAGCTATCGTTATCCTAATTCGTATCTGGTATATCTCGTCCCTATGCAGCATGGGTGGGGTAGTTGACTTATGAGTTCATCATTTCCAACTTCGATAATAAAACATTTCTACATAGAACACCAAACCGACTTTCATGATTATAGGATGAAAAAATATCGTCCTTTGGATACCGAGAGACCCAGTTGATTAGCCCGGATTTTGAAGACTTGACTGATACTCTCAAACCAGATTTTATATATCACACAAACTGTTATTTGTCAATTGGGATCAAGCATTAAATATAAATCTTGATAATCCTTAAAAAAAATCAGGAAAAATGTAGCTTTCGCTACAATGCATTACAATTAATACAGGGTTTTCATCATAAATCTATAGTGACCTGATCAGACAGATTAAATTGAGAAGAGGAAGCAGAACCTTCCAAAGTCACAGAGCAGATGGAGAAGATTGGTAGAACAGAGTTACTGACTCAATATGCTAGGGGTAGACGCGACTTCAGTGCAATGGATATCAGTGAGGCGGACTTATTTGAAGCTAATCTACAAGGCATTAATTTGAAGGAATCTAATTTACAAAAAACTTACCTACCTTACTCTAATCTCAGTCAAGCTCAACTGCAACAAGCCAAACTACAAGCGGCTGAGTTGAGCGATACTAAACTATGCCAGAGTAATCTATCTCAGGCAAATTTACAACAAGCGAATCTATCAAGAGCAACATTACGTCATGCCAATTTACGGGGTGCTAATTTAGCCTATACCAACTTGCAAGGGGCTGATTTAGGCAATGCTGATCTAAGAGATGCGAATTTGAATTATGCTAACTTAAACGGTGCTAATTTAACTCAGGCGAATTTAAGTCAAGCTCAGTTAAAAGGAGCAATTTTTTTTCGCAGTCATAATGTTGATTTTTCTAATGCTTATGTCGATTGTTCAACTATTTATCCAGATGGACATCGACATGATTGTAAAGCATCGCCCGGAAATCAATTTCCTGGCTAAAAGCTAAAGTAAGCTAAAGCTTACTATATTTAATGTTCCCAGCCATTTTAGCCTTTTATATAAAAATATAAAAAATCAGCTTAAAAATTATAAATCATCATTAATGTAACAAATAATTGATAATGACTCCAAAGTCTCGAAGAAGTAAGGAATTAAAATTATCTATGTAGCTCATGACTAAGATCCGGTTTATTGATTTATTTGCAGGTATAGGGGGTATACGCCTAGCCTTTGAACAAGCAGCTAACACCTTAAACTATAAAACTGAATGTGTTTTAGCAAGTGAAATCAGTCCAGATTGTCAATGGGTTTACAAAAATAATTTTAACCATGAGGTCTTAGGAGATATCCGAGCAATTAACCAATTACCGTCCCATGACGTTTTATTGGCAGGTTTTCCTTGTCAGTCTTTTTCTTATGCGGGTAAGAAAGCCGGATTTGGAGACACGAGAGGAACATTGTTTTTTGAAATATTGAGATTAATCGATACCTGTAAACCTCAAACCTTGATTTTTGAAAATGTTCGCGGTCTTTATAGTCATGATCGGGGTAGAACTTTAGAAACAATCAAGCATGAACTTAAAAACCGAGGCTATAGCTTTGATACATTTCTCCTAAACAGTGCTAATTTCGGATTACCGCAAAACCGGGTTCGCCTTTACATGGTCGGGATTTTAGGCGCTTCGCCAAAATTTGAGTTAATTTCTGATGTGGGTCCGCCCGATTCCCATTCTTATAATTGTCAACAGCTATCCTTATTTAATCCCTTGAGTAAACCAGTTGCCGTGGCTGATATATTAGAAGATAATCCTGATTCTAAATATGATTGTTCGCCGGAGTTTGTTGAAGCTCTAAAAAGTCGATTAAACAATAATTTGAATCAATTGCATGGTCGGCGGCTGATTGATTATCGTGGTGGAAATTCTCTGCACTCATGGGAACTGGGTTTACGGGGAAACTGTAGTTCGGAAGAAATTGAGTTAATGAACCGTTTTATTTTGAAGCGTCGGAATAAAGCATTCGGTCGTAATCAAGATGGCAAGTTGCTTAGTCGAGAGCAAATCGCTAGCTTTTTTAATCATCCCCATCTGGAACAGGTTCTTGACTCACTCGTGGCTAAAAAATATTTACAAATTGTTGATGGTAAATACAAACCTGTATCAGGGAACTTCTGCTTTGAAGTTTACAAGTTTTTAGATCCCCGGAAAATATCAGTCACGTTGGTTGCTAGCGATGCCAATCGATTAGGAATTTATCACAATGATCGTGTTCGGAGAATAACACCACGAGAAGCCGCACGTCTCCAGGGATTTCCCGATGAGTTACTCTACCTTTACAGGTAGCGCAGTTGCGGCTAATTTGCATTCCTGTTCTAATTTATCGAAGGGTAGTATTATAGCGATGCTCTCACCAGATACCAAACCCATCGAATCAACGATTTCAGAACTGATCCAACGGCAAGCCCAAGCTTGGGAAACGGCGGATTCAGATAAACTTATCGCTGATTTTGCCGAAGATAGTGTATTTATTGTCCCTGGTTCTCGATTCAGGGGTAAACAGCAAATAAAAGCAGCCGCAGACGATTATTTTGCTCAAGTTACAGAAACTAAAATTACCATTAATGCCATAATTTTTCAGGGAAATAAAGGAGCTGTAGAATGGATTTGGCGTCAACGGAACAAAGAAACAGGTGAACTGTCAAAAGTTGAGGATGCCATTATCTTTGAACTTGACCAAAGAAAGATTACATACTGGCGAGAATACATGGATAATAAATCTCAGTAGTCGGAGTTTCATTAAAATTAACGGTTGAGAACAGGGATCAGGTAACAGGGAACTGGCAACTGGGAACAGTAAGGATTTGAGACTTCTTAACATTTGCTAGTACAGCGTACAGAATTTATCCAGGTACTTAAAGAATGACGAATGACGAATGACGAATGACAAATGACGAATGACGAATGACAAATGACAAATGACAAATGACGAATGACGAATGACGAATGACAATCCCCGCCGTTAACTGTTATTGTACCGACCTACTTAACCATGCTTAGGTCGTCGTACCCAGTGAGAACGCAGGGGACTGAGGACACGGTTAAGTAGGCGAATTTGTTCGGCTGTCCCCATACAGATGAGTACATCTCCAGATAGTAGGGAGGTTTCACCATTAGGTCCAGCAATCAGATTGCCATCGGCGCGGCGAATTGCCAAAACTAATGCCCCGGTTTGCGATCGCAAATGGGCTTCCCGTAGGGTTTTTCCAATAAAAGGACAGCTTGAGGGGTCAAGCAGAAACTCTTCCATGTAAAATGAACGATCAGCCCCGGTGATAATCCCATCTACAAAGTCCATCACCTGGGGTCTCAAGGCAGCCGATGCCATGCGCTTACCCCCGGTGATGTAGGGAGATACCACCGCATCTGCACCCGCACGTTGAAGCTTTTTCACGGCGTCTTCAGAACTCGCCCGGGCGATGGCGCGGATTTTGGGATTGAGGGTTTTGGCAGAGAGGATGGTATACAGATTTTCTGCATCAGAGGGTAACGCCGCCACCAAACAAATTGCCTTGTCGATACTCACCGCCTGTAGAGTATTATCCAAAGTAGCATCCCCTTGGACAACAATGTAACCCAACTCCCGTGCCTCTTCTACCTGATCCGCTTGAGAGTCGATGATGACAAACGGAATCCCCTCAGCCTTAAATTCTAGGGCAATCTGACGCCCTGTACGACCAAAGCCGCAGAGGATATAGTGGTTGGTTAAGGTATCAATCAAGCGTCGTCGTTGCCTCAGTCGAATTCCTTGTTGAAAGTACCCTTGAATCAGGGCTTCTGTAAAGCGATTGACAATATAACCAATGGCGATAAGACCCATTAAAATCAGGGAAATGGTGAACAAGCGTCCGCGATCGCCCAGAGGATTCGTCTCGCCATAACCAACGGTTGCCAGAGTAATGATCGTCATGTAGGCAGCATCTGACCATGACCACCCTTCCACCAGTTTGTACCATAGCGTACCAATGAGAGCGACTCCCAAGAGGGCAAGCCCACCACCAATCAGTTCTTTCCGCAAACGTTGATATTTCTCTTCTAGGGTTGAGTACACGCAGATGAATGATTGATAACTGTTCCCATCATTAAGCTATTTTCACAGTAAAATAAAATTTTTGCATTGCGTCCCTGGAGTAGAAAGAACGGATGTTCATCCCAAAAATCGGAAAGCTGACCTGTTTATGCCTGAGTTTATTGATCCTGTTAACCGCTTGCAATCTTCCAGGAGAACAGTCAAGCAAAACCGTGACACTCATGGGTACGCTAACCGGGAAAGGAATTCAAGAAGTGCAACAAGTGGTAGCCCCCTTTACTGAGGCGACGGGGATAAAGGTGAAGTATGAGGGAACGGATGCATTCACCACTGTGTTACCGGTGCGGGTTGACGCCGGAAATCCACCGGATCTCGCCCTGTTCCCGCAGCTTGGTTTAATGGCAGACTTTGCCAGAGATGGGAAACTGATACCCATTGAGCAAATTTTGTCACCCGCGCAATTGTCAGAAGCCTTTTCTCAGAACTGGCTCAACTTAGCCCGTGTTGATGATACCCTCTACGGTATCTGGTATCGAATCTACCTGAAAAGTTTGGTCTGGTATAGCCCAGCCGCCTTTGCCGAAAAGGGGTATCAAATCCCCACCACCTGGGATGAAATGATGGCATTATCTGACCAAATTGTGGCAGATGGGGGCGTTCCGTGGTGTATTGGTTTCGGCAGTGGTGAGGCAACGGGTTGGGCTGGCACAGACTGGATCGAGGATATCATGCTGCGAACCGTGGAACCCCAGGTTTATGATCAATGGGTGAACCACGAAATTCCCTTCACTCATCCAGCCGTTAAAAATGCCTTTGAAAAATTTGGTACGATTGCCTTAAATCCTGACTATGTGGTCGGGGGTAAAACGGGTATTCAGAGTATTTTCTTTGGGGATTCACCTAAGCCACTTTTCGAGCAACCGCCTGGATGTTATATGCATCACCAAGCCACGTTTATTTCCTCATTTTTTCCCGATGATGTGATGTTGGGAGAAGATGTTGATATTTTTATACTTCCCAGTATTGATCCAGATTTAGGTGTGCCGTTGTTAGTGGGGGGGCAAATCATCGGTATGTTTAATGATACCCCAGAGGCACGGCAGTTAATGGAGTATTTGATTTCTGTGGAACCCCATGAAATTTTAGCCGGAATCAAAGGGTCAATCTCACCCCACAAACAGGTGAGTTTAGAGATTTACCCAGATGTGGTGACTAAACGTCAAGCTAAACTCTTATTATCTGACGATGAACTCATCCGCTACGACGCTTCTGATCTGCTTCCTGGAGCCGTAGGCACGGGGACATTCTGGACAGGTATTATAGATTATGTTTCCGGGCAAGATTTGGATCGGATTTTGCAGACTATTGAGGCAAGTTTGTCGGATTCAAAAGTTGGTAAGTAGGGGCGGCTGAATAAGTCTTGTGGTGGGGAGAGGCAACACCTCGACTCCGCTCAGTGTTGACGCTGAGCGGAGTCGAAGCGTCAATTTTTCCCTACACCCTACACCCTACACCCTACACCCTACACCCTACACCCTACACCCTACACCCAGTAGTACCCTCAAGTCTCTTGTCACCCCCTCAGGGATTTAATTCTCATGGGTGGAAATAGGTATAAATATCTTCGGCTAAACGCGAACCAATTCCCGGAACTTCAGCAAGCTGTTGTACCGATGCTTCTCGAATATAATCAATGGAACGAAAATGTGCCAATAACTGTTTTTGACGGGCAAATCCTAATCCGGAAATCTCATCTAAGCGAGAACGGCGTAATGTATCACTGCGTTGCTGGCGATGGAAACTTACGGCGAAACGGTGCGCCTCATCGCGTAAACGCCGTAATAATTGCACCCCCGGTTGTTCAGCGTCGGTGGGGAGGGGAAAGGATTCACCGGGGAGAAAAATTTCCTCCCGTTGCTTGGCTAAACTCACCACTCGGACTTTATCCAACAGGTTCATATCCTGTAATACCGCAACCACGGCGGAGAGTTGTCCTTTACCACCATCAATCATAATTAAATCCGGGAAATCATTAGAGATTTTTTGTTCCCTGGAAAGGGCGGGTTTAGTTAGGTTATCGGTTTGTGACGAAATGGTATCAGTCAAACCCGCCCCTACATTGGGGTTTCCCTGATGGTTGGGAAGGGCGGGTTTAGTTAAGTTATCGGTTTGTGGCGAAATGTTATCTGTTAAACCCGCCCCTACATCGGGGTTTCCCTGGTGGTTGGAAAGGGCGGGTTTAGTTAAGTTATCGGTTTGTGGCGAAATGGTATCCGTTAAACCCGCCCCTACATCGGGGTTTCCCTGGTGGTTGGAAAGGGCGGGTTTAGTTATGTTATCGGTTTGTGGCGAAATGGTATCAGTCAAACCCGCCCCTACATCGGGGTTTCCCTGGTGGTTGGAAAGGGCGGGTTTAGTTAAGTTATCGGTTTGTGGCGAAATGGTATCCGTTAAACCCGCCCCTACGTCTTTATATTTGCGAAAACGGCGACGAATGACTTCGGCTAAACTGGCAAAATCATCGGAATGACCAATGGTTACTGTAGGATTTTTTATCTTATAGTGACGATAATGTTGCTTGGCTGGCGTTCCATTAATAAACACCACCTGAGACGCTACCGGATTCGCCCCCTGAATGTGAGAAATATCATACCCTTCAATCCGATGGGGTAAATCCGGTAAATCCAAAATTGCGGCTAAATCCTGCATCGCTTGGCTATTGCGGTCAGCGAATTTCTGCGTCCGTTCTAACTCATACTTCGCATTCCGTTCCACCATTTCAATTAATTCGGCTTTGGTTTGGCGTTGGGGAACGATAATTGTCACTTTTCGCCCTTTCCGTTCACTTAACCATTCTGCCAATAACTCGGTATCGGTTAACTCATGCTGGACTAGAATTTCACTGGGAATTTCTACCGCGTCAACGGTTTGATAATGGTCTTCTAATACTCGTTGTAAAATTGCCCCTAGTTCAATTCCCCCTGATGGAACTTCAGCAAAAAATCCCAATCGCCCCACCAACCGACCGGCACGAATCTGGAATAATTGAATACAAGCATGATGGGCATCTGCCGAAAGCGCGATCGCATCCCGTGATACGGTATCATCCGGTAGGGCGACTTTTTGATCCGCACTGAGGGCGTTTAACCCTTTAATCTGATCCCGAATTTTCGCGGCTAACTCAAAGTTCAGCGATTCCGCCGCTTGTTCCATATTTTTGGATAGAATATCAATCAGTTCCCCCGTTCGTCCCTGAAACACCATCGCCATTTTTTGCACCATCTGGCGATACTCCTGGGGGGAAATTAGCTGTTGACAAACCCCAGGACAACGCCCAATATCATAGTTAAGACAAGGGCGGTCTTTAAACAGGGGACGAGGGCGCTGGCGTTGGGGGAAAATCTGCTTGAGTAGGTGTAATGTACTTCGCAGCAAGCCGACATCGACGTAGGGACCATAATAGCGATCCTTTTCCTTTCTCAGGTTCCGCTTACGGGTAATAAAGATACGCGGATAGTCTTCTGACCAAGTAATACAAATATAGGGATATTTCTTATCATCTTTGAGCAGTACATTAAAATACGGCTGATGCTGCTTGACTAAATTCGCTTCTAATGCTAGGGCTTCGGCTTCCGTATCGGTAACAATAAACTCAATCTCCGCCACCTGACGCACCATCATGGCGATACGGGGACTCAGGGGTTGGGTGTTACGGAAATAGGAACGAACGCGCGATCGCAGCTTCTTTGATTTACCAATATAGAGGATGCGATCGCTCCCGTCACGCATTAGATAAACCCCAGGTTCAGTCGGGATTTCTTTCAGGCGACGTTCTAGGCGATCGGGATTATTGACTAGAGGGGTTACTTTAGCCGAGGATATCACAGATACTGATCATCTCGCTTACTCATCTTATCTCTATGATAAAACCTTTTTTTAATTCATGAGACTTGGAACATTTCATTAGGACAAGAGGTCAAAGGGGAAGTCTGACAATTCAAATGCTTAATCTTTTAAGATCTTGTCACAACTATTAGGAGTTTTATCAATGAAAAAACTACTCATGATTGCCGCCAGCCTATTTATCATATCAGCAGAATCGGCTCAAGCTTGTAGTTGTATGCGAGCTACCCCTGAACAACATTTTGAATCGGCTAATGCTGTCTTTTCCGGTCGAGTCGTTAATGTAATCACTCCTCGTCGGACTCACCAACGTCCCCAATTCTCGTTTCCGCAAAAACGAGTCATGTTTGAAGTGTCCGAAGTTTGGAAAGGACAAGAAAGACGCCGATTAATGGTGATGACATCCGATTCCAGTGCGAGTTGCGGTTTCAATTTTACTGAAGGAGAATCTTACCTCGTCTATGCCTCACGTTCAGATAATCGCTTAACCACATCCCTGTGTAGTGGCACAAAACTATTAAGCCAAGCCCAAGAGGATTTAAGGATGTTAGAAGACCCAGAAAGCCCATCCAATACTGTTGCGTTTAACACCTTAGAAAAAAGCTGGAATAGTGGACTAGAAGAACCCTTTAAGACAATAATTCACGATCAAGCGACATGGGAGCAATTCTGGGCGAATCTTCATTCAATTGATAGACCAACACCATCAGTACCTGAAGTTGACTTTACTGAAAACATGGTGATTGGAGTTGGACTAGGGAATAAACCTAGTGGTGGCTATAGTGTTGAAATTAAAGATATTATCATGAAGGATGATAAACTGGTGATTAACGCTGTAGAACAGCAACCGGGACGGAACTGTGGCACAACAATGGCAATCACTCAACCTTATCACTTAGTTACGGTAGAACAATCAGATTTGCCCGTTCAATTTAATCGTAAAACTGAAATAGTGAACTGTGAGTAATGTTAAGAAAGGAAACAGGGAACAGGGAACGGTTTTGGTCTGGTGGGTTACGGCGGATAGAACATTTAACGGTTATTTCTTTGATTAAATATCCGCCTAACTCACCCTACAATTACTGTGAGTAATGTCAAGAAAGGGAAGAGGAAATGGGAAACGGTTTTTCCATGACTTAAACACCATTACTCTGCTGTATCAGTCAAAAATTGTATTCGGTTTGCTGATATCCAGATTTCTGACGAAAAACTCTGCGTACCTCTGCGTTTACCTCTGCGTTAAAAAAATTCCACGCTACCGGACTTAATGTCAAATAGAGAAGGGCTGAAGGGGTGACAAGCAGCTCAAAAGCTCGGCAGGCAAAGCATTTCACCCCTCTTTCCCTTAAAAAGATGTCAGCTTATTGACAGGTTTATTGATAATGAAAAAGGGAATGAGAATGATAATCACCTGCTTTTCTGAGTATCTTGGTTGTCTTTTTCGGACAAAAAATTAATTTGC
>NZ_JAVKEA010000118.1:0-41439 GCF_040221695.1 Coleofasciculus sp. E2-BRE-01
CAGAAGGTTTTCCACACAAGGGCTGTAGCTTTTGATCGCCTCAAAATAAATTGAAATTCGGGTAAAAACGGTTAAAGCTATTGCTGTCCAATACTTGGGCAAATCTAACTAACAATTTAGCACACTAACTACGGAAGACCCAGCTTTATCAATGAACAGCCGGACCAGGAATTGGCTTATGGATTGTGGGAGCCTGGACGCTGGGCATGGAAGCTTGAGAATATCCGCCCGCTCAAGCAAACGGTCATGGGGACTGGAGCGCTAGGTTTATGGAAACCCATTGATTTGCTGGTGGATCGGCTGGTGGGTGTGGAACTGTGCGATCGTGTGGATGATTCAACAGACGATTGCTGGACTGGCGTAAGGAACTGTGTTGCGGAAGTCATCGAAAGTCCAGGATTGCAAGATGAAATACTGAAGCTTTACCAATTCTTGAGCGATCGCCAACGGGCAGAGGTGATACGTCGTTTGCCCGATGATGAAGCCCCTGGCGCTGAAACCGCAACTGCTCCAGATATATTTGATCAGATCCAGGTAGGCGATCGGCTCGATTCCGGATACAACACCTCTACTTGCATTTGCATCAAAAAATCACTCAAACCGCGACAGATCAAAGTTAAGTGGCTCGGTGGTGGTGCCGTAACCGATTTATGTGAGGAATCGGTAAATGTTATGCGGCTTGGTATCAAGATTCGCCTTACACCGGGATTAAGGATCAAGTACCAAGGTTGGTACGGGCGATTATCCTCCCGATTGAAAAATGGGAATTGGTACGTGAACTGGGAGGGATTTCCCGTCCAAGGATTACGCAAAAAATATGGGGAGCCACCCAAGTGTGCGATCGCACCCCAGGACTTTGAGGTGGTCGAATGAGCCGCCGCCCAAAGGGAACCGTAGCAGTAGAGTCTGTGCAGGGACGGCTGCGGTTACGGCTCCCGGCCTACTGCCCCACGCGATACCTTACCCTTGGATTGGCGGATAACGCTAGGAACCGGAAAGTTGCCGGACATAAAGCCGCACAGATTGAAGCTGACTTAATATTTGAGCGCTTTGATCCGACGCTTGACAAATACAAGAACCCATTGCAGCTTTCTGTTGACAAAACCCCTCTGCTTGACATCTGGGATGCTTACGCCAAGACCCGAACAGACTTGAGTGTCACCACCATCAATACGGATTTTAAGCGGGTGCAGGAACGGCTGACAGCCTGTCCTGTCACCTTAGATAAGTCCCAAGTTTTTAAAAATTGGCTCAGTAAAAACTATAAGCCGGGAAGCGTAAGGCGAATATTGCTTCAACTTAGAGCGGCTTGTCACTGGGCTATTGATCAAGGAATGATTCAAAATAACCCATTTGAGAATCTTCCAAGAAAAACCCAAAGCGCAACTGAACCAGACCCATTTACCCAAAAAGAACGGGATGCCATCATTAACGGTTTCAGATCGAGCCGTTACTACAGCTATTACACTGATTACGTCCGCTTTTTATTCTGGACTGGCGCTAGGACTAGCGAAGCGATCGCGTTGAAGTGGAAGCACATAAGCCCAGGGCTTGAGTATATAGTTTTCTGTGAGGCGCTGGTCAACAAGCAGATAAAGGACACCAAAACTCACCAGCCAAGGCGGTTCCCTCTTAACCAATCCCTCAAGCTGCTTTTGTCTAATATCTGCCCAGACCCAATCGATCCAGAACAATTAGTCTTTCGGTCTAAAGAGGGTCTGGCGATTGATCCACACAATTTCCTAAATCGGGCTTGGCGGTCGATCTTGGTGCAGGCAGGCGTCCGTTACCGCCCTCAATATTCAACTCGCCATACATTTATTACTCTATGCCTAGAAAAGGGGGTTCCCGTTTCACAGATATCAAAATGGGTGGGAAACAGCCCAAAAACCATCTGGCAACATTATGCGGGAATTATTGACACGGTGGCAGTTCCGGAACCGTAGCCCATGAGGAGGAATCATATCAATCTCATATCATTTTTGATTGGTTTTGACTCAAAAACCTCAATTAATGCCAAGTAGTACATAAACACTAAAAAACGCTACACACTCGCCGTGTAGCGCCTTTTAATATGGTATATTGATGCCAGGAGGCGGACTTGAACCGCCGACACGGGGATTTTCAGTCCCCTGCTCTACCGACTGAGCTATCCCGGCTTGTTATCCCTTGCGCTTAACTAAGCTAGCAAACTTAACAAGATTTTGGCAAGCCTGATCAGGAATAAATGTGATTTAGTCTACCTCTTGTTGGGTCGTTCAACATTTGCTAACCCTTTATTATATACCAATAGGTTACATTAAGCAACTAGATTTGCCCATGGCTGAAATCTCCTAGAGCGCCAGTCCAGGTACAGCACTCTGTAGTTTAAGCGTCAAGCGATATAGCACTACGCACACACGTTAGGACAAAAGAAGAAAAATTTAAATCGCTCAATTAACTGATTCCGGTTAAACGGCGATTATAGGTATTCATAAAATTCGTAAAAATCTGATTAAGTTGCCCTGGGCAGCAATCAGTCTGGGTCATAACCTGGGAAGAGTTGGCAAAGGGTGAAAAAATCTTCCCGATCGCATCTTGATTGAGGGTAGGGAAACGGATGGCAATCTTCTGGTTACTCACACTTAACACTTGGAACCAAGTGGTTAAGCTAGGGGGGAGTTGAGTACTCAGGCGTAAGGATAAGCTGGGAGTGGAAAGCGATTGGGCGTAAGCTGGTGTCAAAAATGGTTTATAACGTTGGGCTTCAGGCGTTAGCTGTTTAATGAAGGCTAAACTCACGCCTCGAAACAGCCGACGTAGGGGTTCTGCATCTTTATCCGTTAGTTCCGGCACCAAGGTACTGCTGGTTACAGCTTCATTGAGAGTAGCGCGGTCGGTGACACTTAAATGAGTCCCCCCCAGCGCCACCAGCAGATACTTGAGTCCGCCTAACTGATCAAAGGCGCGAAGTTGGTGTTCCAGAGAGGGGGTAATCGCGTCATTGGTTCCCGTTAACAGCAAGGTGGGAATTTTTACCTCCTCTAAACCCGTACTGCCAAATAAATGTCCAGTAACGGCGTTGAGCGCCATTACCTGAACCACCCGCCGATCGCGTAACGGTACATTGTCTTCCTGTAAGTCTGTGGCAGAACATTGAAACCAGTCAGCGGGTGAGCGTTCTAGGGGACTACGCTTTTGACAAAACTCTCGTAATTCCTCTAGGTCAAGTTGTCCTCCGGCTAAAGCTAAAGCTGTATAGCCGCCTAGGGAATGACCAATAACGGTAACTTGTTCCGTATTCAATTTGCCCCGTAATGATCCATAGCTTCGATTAATTTTCGCCAGCCGATCCAAGACAAAGCTAACATCCTGAGGACGGTCGATAAACTCCGATGGGGGTAACACCTCTCCAATGTTACTCCTGAGAGAAACCCCACTAAGCCAGCTAAAATTACTGCCGGGATGTTCTATTGCCACAACAGTTAAACCATTAGACGCCAGATGACGCGCTAAGTAGGTTAAAAATTTGCGGTCAGAGCCAAAGCCGTGGGAGAGGACAACCAAAGGTCCTGACGTATTGCCCACCCAGTAAACATCCACGGGAATAGCCCGATCGCGATCGCGATCCCGTAGCCTCAGGGTACGTTCCCGGACATATTGATAACCAGTCACCGTTGGGTCAAAGTCAGCCGCAAACTCTGGGGTATCCGCCATGGTGAGTTCCTGTTCCAGGATCGGATTAACCACTTGAGATTGTAAGTAAGGTAGATTCATTTGCAGCACAATCGCGATCGCGGATGAGGCATTGATTGTGACCGTTTCTTCTGGGTAAGCTCTTAAAAAACTTAGCACCGACAATCCATTGGCTTGGCGTGCCGCTAAAAATAGAGCTGCTTTTAACTGATCAAGACTGCTATCCGGGAGTACCCTACCAATTTGATCCAGTAAGCGTGCGCCATCGGTAGACAGCAGCAAATCATTGATAAATTTCTCCGCCAGATTGGGATCGAGTTGCAGGCGTCTGTTGAGTACCTGCTGAACTTGGGGGGTGAGTAAGGAACGGTAGGGTGTGAGAGTTGGCGGTAGCTGACCCGTCTGCGCCCATTCTTCTAGATCCGCGATTTCCACCGATTGCTGAAACGGTCCTAATTGCAGCGTGACTCGTTCCGCTGCATTCAGCGGAGTGGCGATTCCCCAAGAAAGGGCTACGCCGAATAAAAAAATGTGGTGTTTAAGTTTCTGGATTAGCCCTCTGGACTTCACTCCTTTTCTAGGTTGAGTACGCCGAGAGTCCTTGCGATCAAATCGATTCACTTGAAACGTCATTGGGGTGTATGAAAAAAGACATAGAGTTCCCATTAAAGCGACCCAACACCGTCTATATAAGTTTCCCTGACATGGTTATTGCTACCGCCAAGAAATACATACAGGGTACGGGTTGAGCAATCCTATCTTCATTCATTGTGAACGAATAGCATCAGTCTTCTAGTTTATCTAAAGATAGAATTTGGCGTAATCTTGACTTAATTTATTTTCAGAATCTGGGCAGAATACTTATCCTTAGACGTAAGACATTGATGTCACCCCCCATAAGATAGAAACTCTATTTTGGGAATCAAAGGGTCTTGTACAATCCCGACCCCATGAAATCCCCAGCGTTGGAGTAGTCCTTTTAACTGGGTTCCGGAAACCGACTCAACGGCAAAGCGATCGCTTAGATCAGCCGCATGGCTATTCAGATAGCTGAGGGCTTCAAACCGTTCGCGAAACATCAATAAGTAACCTGCCCCCATCTCACGATCCCTAGCATTAGGCTGGGCGACGAGATAGCGACCATCAACTCTGGAAAGAATTAAGTAATAGATTTGGCTAAACATTGGTCATTGGTCATTCGTCATTGGTCATTCGTCATTGGTCATTCGTCATTGGTCATTCGTCATTGGTCATTCGTCATTGGTCATTCGTCATTGGTCATTCGTCATTGGTCATTCCTTCTGTAGAGGCGGGTTTCACGACTATCCTTTTTTTCTCCACCCAGATGGGGCTAAACCCGCCCCTCAACCTACCCCTAATTGATAGGTTTGACTTCCGATTAATTATTTGAGATTTTCTAGGCGAATGCGCGGGTCAACAAATTTGAGCAGCAAATCAGCGAGTAAGTTACCGACAATCAGCATCACCGCCGCCATCATCAAGGCTGCCATCACCAGATAGGTATCTTTAGCGGTGACAGCTTGTAATGTCAATCGCCCTAAACCGGGCCAATTAAAGAAAAATTCAGCAATAAATGCACCACTTAACAAGCTAGCAAATTCAAAACCCAGGATGGTGATTAGGGGATTAATGGCATTCCGTAAGGCATGGACATAGATGACTCGATTTTCTGGAAGTCCCTTGGCGCGGGCGGTTTGGATATAATCTTGCCGCAAAACATCCAACATTGCCCCGCGTGTAATCCGTTGAAGTCCGGCAAAACTGGTGATCGAGAGGGCAAGGGTGGGTAAAATCATGTGCCATCCAATATCCAGGACTTTACCAATGGGAGACAAATCGGCATGATTAATACTGGTCATGCCACCCACCGGAAACAGCGGTGAGGTGTATTGGGCGATAATCAGCAGCACCAAAGCAGTGATAAAGCTAGGAAAGCCTTGACCGGTATAGCTAATCACCTGTAAAGCGCGATCGCTAAAGCGGCTTTGTTTAACAGCCGCAATAATTCCTAACGGAATCGCGATCGCCCAAGTGACGATAATCGAGGAAATGGCAAGCAGTAAGGTGGCGGGGATACGTTCCCAGAGTAGAGACGATACGGAACGAAAATAAACAAAACTCTCACCAAAATCTCCTTGAGTCACCACTCGCACCAGCCAGCGCCAATATTGCTTGTAGGCAGGTTGATCCAAGCCAAATTGCTGTCGGAGTTCCTCAATCCGTTCCGGGGAAATCTTGGGATTTTGCCGCAGGGTGTCCAAGTAATTGCCTGGTGACAATTGAATGATGGCAAAACTGAGGGCAGATGCCAGAAATAAGGTTAATAAAGCTTGCAGGAGACGTTTGACGATGTAGAGAAACGTCTCACTGGTGACAATCCGTAGAAACCCCGTCCATGCCTCATCTAAGCCCTGACGAGTTGAAGAATCCTGTGTTGAAGAAGTCATGGGTGTTTTGTGTGAATTGAAGAACGGAACCAATCACCAATCACTACTGCCTAATACTCAACCAAGTTAACAATCGGTACATCAGGCAGCTTTTGACGCCCCTGTAAATCCCTTAGTTCGATGATAAAACTAAAGCCCACCAGTTCACAGCCAATTTTTTGCACCAGCTTGGCAGTAGCGGCGGCGGTGCCTCCAGTGGCGATTAAATCATCGGCAATCAGAATACGGCAACCGGAATCAAAGGCATCTTGATGAACTTCTAAGCGATCCATACCATATTCCAGTTCATACTCAATGGTATGGACAGCGGCGGGAAGTTTACCCGGTTTACGCACAGGGATAAACCCAGCGCCGAGTTGATAGGCAAGGGGAGGACCAAAAATAAAGCCACGGGATTCGATCCCGACAACATAATCTGGTGTGAGTCCTGCCTGTTTACAGGTTTGAGCCAAGAGGTCAATCGTGTAGCGTAGTCCCTCTGGGTGGCGCAGCAGGGGGGTGATATCCCGAAATACGATTCCAGGTTTGGGAAAATCGGGGATATCTCGAATCAGCGACTTTAAATCCATAGGTAGATAAGGAGCTTGACTAAAACGTTTAACAATTGAATAGAAGGAAGCAGACCGACCGATTGTGAGTTATTGTGCCATGATCGCATCGGAAAGGGTGAGTCAGTGACTTGCCATTGGCTACCAGCCAAATCGTACACTAGAAATCTAGAGGGTTGAACGATGAGACGGGCTAGTCCTGCAAGTGCCTAGCCAATAACCCTAATTCTGGGCGGCGATTCAATAAAACTCGCCAGGATTTCCCCTCCTCAAAGCGAGTGACGAGTGAGCGTTCAGCTCACGAAGCGTAGATGGGGGAGGAATGGCGGGACGGCGGAGGTACAGAGCCGTCCAACACAAAGCTTGTTTCTTACGACTATGGTAATATAGAATAAACTCGTAAAACTATTGCTTGAGTAGGGGACGTAAAATTGATGGGGCAAACCCTAACCGCCAAATTAAAATTAGAAGCCACTTCGGAGCAGAAAGAAATGCTTCGAGTGGCTTCTTTGGCGTATAGGGATGCCCTAAACTTTACTTCTGAGATTGCTTTTGAAATGTGTAAAACCTACAACGGCACGAAGATTCAGAAGGAAGTTTATTATACGTTGCGAGAGCGGTTCAATCTTCCCTCACAAATGGCTTGCAATGTTCCTCGACAAGTAGGAGCAGTCTACAAATCATTGCGAACAAAACTAAAACAGAACGAGGCGGCGCTTAAAGCAGGTCGAACCAAGAAACGATACAAGGGATTGGACAAGCCACCCAAATTTGTTTCTCGCACCTGCACGTTAAATTATCAACGTGACTACTCATTTGTTAAAGACCAGAAAGTAAGTGTCATCACTCTAAATGGTCGGATCAAGGTGAATTATCAAGGCTACTCCAAGCACCTCGAAATGATTAATTCTGGAGTCGCCAAAATCGGAGCAGCAAAGCTCTGGTACTCCAAGCCAACTAAAACTTACTACTTGTTAGTAAGCCTGGAGGTAGAAGTACCAAAACTAATACCAACCGATATTAATCGAGTCATGGGTGTGGATGTTGGGGAGCGATACATTGCTGTTGCCGCAGATACTCGGAACAAGACTCAGTTTTTCAGTGGCAAAGAGGTGAGACACAAGGCTTCTCGTTATGTGAGAGCGAGAAAGTCTTTGCAGCGTAAAGGCACCCGTAGTGCAACTCGTAGATTGGTGGCACTGTCTGGACGGGAGAGACGGTTTATCGCTGATACAAATCACTATATTGCCAAACAAGTTGTAACACCTAACACGCTAATTGGATTGGAGAATTTAACTCACATTCGAGAGCGGACAAGACCGAAAAGGAAGGGTAAAAAAGCATCGAAAAAACAGCGTAAAGCTAACAGGAATAAAGCCAGCTGGTCATTTGCAGAATTACACAGCTTTATTGACTACAAGGCTGTACTGTCTGATAGCTTGGCTGTAAAAGTAAATGCTCATTACACTTCTCAGGCTTGTCCGTGTTGCGGTCACACATCTAAAGAAAATAGACCCAACAAGGGTCTAACTTTTGTGTGCCAGCAATGCGGTTATACTCTCCATGCTGATTTAGTTGGTGCTAGGAATGTTGCACTGAGAGTGCTACTCTCTCGCCAAGAGTGGGAGAGTACGGGGCGTATTTCAGCCGTCCCTGATGTATCTGGTGATGAAACCAAAACTGATTACCGCTTTAGGTATTCAGGGCTGAGGTGGAGCCAAGATGCAATCCCCAACTTCAACGAAGTGACGCCTCAAGGCTCAACGGAGTAAGTTGGGGTAGTTGAATGATTCTTTCTGTAAGCGTAATGCCGACAAACAGTCCTGATGCCCCATCCCATCCCGTTATTTTAGATAATTTACCCGATCCTGGTATCTCAGATCGGGGATGCCCGTCCCGAAGTCGGCAGCAGATTGACCTGATTTTACTTGCCATTGAAGCGCTGGAACTGGGGGGGTCTGAGGCGATGCTGCTCGTCGCTAAACAGCTAGAACTACAGGATATTATCAACAATCGTGTGGTTCTTTGGCGTCTACGCTGCACTAATCCCTTACGACGCTCTCACACGCGCCGCCCGCTGAACCTAGAAGAAGCGAAAGCCTTGGTAATTATCGCCAGTTATCTGGCTCGCCGGATGACGGTTGTAATTCGCCAACTGCTTCTGGCTTACGAACAACTGAGTCAAAAGCAGGTTCCCATCGAACAACATTTTCGCTTGTCCTCCTATCTAGAGCGGTTCCGGGCGCATTTCCGTAGCCGGATGAACCCACGACGGGCAAAAGTTTCTGTCTACAATACCGATGAAAAGTTAAATGAGCTAGCATTGTCGCTGTTAGCGCAGTTGCTGTTTTGTACAGGAACCTCTGGTATGCAGCGATTTTGGATCAGTTTGTTTGATGGGGAAGTTGGATGAACGATCTGATGAAATGGTCGCTCCGTAGATGTCAACTATCGGCATTGGCTATAATATTGGGTTCCATAAGGAAAAAACGATGACAATTCGACGCCAGTACAGTTTGCCCAACTGTACGCTGATCCTAGAGGGATTAAGTGATACAACCACAGGGGGAGATCAGCTTGATACTCGCCCACTGATGACGATTCTGGTTAATGCAGAATGCCGTTTTATGGGTCAGCCGCAACCCATTAGCGGCGGACGAGATTTTTTTGAGAACCTAGTTCAGTCGGTCAGTCGGTATGCTCAAGAATTTTTGAGTCATGTCCCTCACCCCCAACTTGATGGCGCTAAACCGCCTTTAGTGCAGTTACAATCACTTCCGGATAAAAACTTGCACCGTTTAAAGGTGGGGCAACCCGCCGAGGCACTTTCGGGTGTTCCCGCTGATTCCCATAGCGCATCTGGTGCGGCTGGGGGAGGGATGGATGGTCAAAACCCTGTACAACTGGATTTAACCACGGTACAGCTCTTTGATTTAGTTGAGGCGATCGATCAGTTCCAGGCGGATCAGCGCACGTTGCCCGAGCTAACTGTACCCTTACAAGCGATTTCCCGACGGTATCGCCAAGCTGACAAATCCGTCGCCCAAAGAAGCGCACCTGCTGCGATCGGGGTGACGAGTTTAGCGGTAGTGGGGTTGGCATTGTTCTTTGTACCCGTTCCAGAAGTGCGTCCGCCCAAGCCAGCCTCTGAGTCGGAGGTTACGGAAACAACCTCCCCAACTCCAGATAGCCCCGATCAGGTGACGCCAACTCCCACCTCAAGTCCCCCTTCGGCGGCTGAACTGGAAGACGAATTAACCGACACTCAAGAGATTACGAATCCCACGGAGTTGAGTTATTTGAAGCGTTATCTGTACAGAGAACTTGATCAAGAATGGGATAACCGGGAAGGGTTAAGTCAGAATTTAGAGTATCAGGTTACGGTTGGCGGAGACGGAGATATTTTGGGTTATAAGCCGATTGAGGATACGCCTATTGATAGTGCAGAAAACACGCCTTTACCGGAGTTGAGCTATATTCCTACAGAAGGCGGTACAGCAACTCGCGAAACCTTTGCTTTATTCCGGGTGGTATTTACCCCAGGTGGTGTGTTGCAAATCAGTCCTTGGCAAGGCTATCAGGAAGAACCTGGTTTAGGACCAGAAATCACCGATCGCAGGTTACTCAGAGGATTAAATAATCAACTCTACAACACGTTAGACGAACGGTGGGAAGGAACACAGTTATCACGAAGACCATTAAATTACCGAGTGGCTGTCACTGACGATGGCACGATCGCGGACTACGAACCGACCAATCAACCCGCTTGGGATTATGTAGCGGAAACACCGTTGGCAGAATTAGCTGACCCAGAAGCGGCTGGTATTGGTAGTGGGGAAACCGGATTTGTTCCCGACCAACCCTTAGCTCAGTTTCAGGTGGTGTTTAAGCCGAATGGTGTGCTGGAAGTTAGTCCCTTACGGGGATTCTGATGAGATGAGGGAGTAAGCTGTTCGGCATTTAAACATTAATGTCAACAATGGCGAAATCCTTGTAGTGCGAGCATCTTGCTCGCTACCCATTCCCAATTTAAATGCATGACAGCTTAGTTCAGAAGAATCAAGCTGGGCGGTTTAAACCGCAGCTACACAGACCAAACCCGCCTTCGCGGGTTATAACAATTATAATTTTCTACTATCTCCCATATCTCCATTTGACTTCCCATGATTGGAGACGTTCCAGCGGAACGTCTCTACTGCTAACGGCTATTACTACACTGATGCTTTAGTCTTATCGCGGTTTTCTGTTCCCTGGTTCTTTTTCCCTGTTCTTACACTGGCTCCTTTTTTACGATTCTTATCCCCAAAACTATCATGGAGTAACGTATAGAAACAGGGAATAATAAATAACGTTAATCCCGTTGCTAGTGATAATCCCGAAAACACAACCACACCTAACGGTTGTAAAAACTCTGACCCTTTGCCAATCCCCAGCGCCAGGGGAAACAAGCCTAAAACTGTGGTAATTGTGGTCATCAAAATTGGTCGTAAACGTTGCGGTGCGGCTTGCAAAATGGCTGTTTTGCGGTCAACCTTTTCCCGGTAATAAATTTGATTGGCAAACTCCACCATCACGATCGCGTTATTCACCACAATCCCTACCAGCAGTACCGCCCCCACCAGAACCGTTGCGCCCATGGCGGTTTGGGTGACATAGAGTCCCAAAATTCCCCCAGCTAAGGCGAGGGGTACAGTCAGCATAATCACTAAGGGGTCAATTAGGGAATTATACTGTACCGCCATCACCACAAACACCATAAACGCGGCTAATCCTCCCAGTATCTTCAGAGAATTTTGGAGTTGCTGATTGGTTTCACTGGCGGAACTGGGTAAGATAGAAACCCCCTCCGGTAAATCTAATTCAGCTAATACCGCATTGGTTTCCGCTAACGCCTCACTCAGCGTTGTACCTTCATTTAGTGTCCCCGCAATTAAGAACACCTGGCGCTGATTAATCCGCTGAATTTCACCTGGCGCTTGTCCTTGATCAATTGCGGCGACATCCCCCAATTTTATTTGGCGATTATTATTGGTAAATAGGGGTAACTCTTTAATCTGAGACACACGCTGAATCGCCGCCTGATCAAGCTGTACCCGCACATCCACCAAGCGATCGCCCCGTTGTAACTGTGTCGATACCGAACCTGCGATCGCGGTTTGAATGGTATCGCCAATTTCCTGGGCGGTTAACCCCAATTGGGCGACTCGTTCCCAGTCGGGACGAATCTGAATTTCGGGTTGGCGATCATCTGCATCCGGGCGAAATTGGGCTAAGGTTGCGCGTTCATCTAACGCTTTTAAGACTTGGCGCCCTGCGGCTTCTAATTGCTGCGTGTTGGTTCCTTGTAAGCCAATATCTAAATCCGCCCCACGAACGGGTGAATTACTTAAAATAATCCCCCGTACTTCACCCGGGCTGAGGCGTAGACGAGTTTGGACTAAATTTAAGGTTTGCAATTCTTGATTGACTGTCTCAATAAATGTCTCGACATTACTATCCGATTTCAGCGCAATTGTACTTGTCCCTCGTAACAAGTTTTCTGAGGTATTTCCCCCAAACAAAAACCCGCCGGATGTGGTAAATGCATACTCAGTTTCTGGCTGCGCCAAGAGAATATCATCCACCGCCATCATCACTTGGCGATTTTGTTCTAGGGTAGTTCCTGGTGGAAATTGGGCAAACATCCGGGCTTGTCCGGTATCAATTCGGGGCAGAATTTCTTGGGGAATTTGACTGGCTAGGGCTAAACTTCCGCCGCCCAGAATTAAAACAGCCAGGGCGATGACTAAAATACGATACCGCAGCACCCGTGCTAGAAACCCTTGGTAACTCCGAGTTGCGGCTGCAAAGCGATGATTAAAGGCTTGTAATAGCCAAAATCGATTTAAACCACTGGATCGAGGAATGGCTAATAGGCGAGAAGACAGCATGGGGACGACTGTCAACGCTACCACTAACGACGCAGCGACAGCAAAACTAATCGTTAAAATTAATTCACTAAACAGGAGGGAGAAAAAGCCACCAATGAGTAAAAAAGGGAGGACAGCAACTAAGTTGGTACTGGTGGACGCAATTAGCGCTGATTCTACCTCTTGAGAACATTGTTCGGCTTGAGAAATGATGGATTGAGACGGGGTGGGTTGAGTTCCGTTATCGGTTTTGTCCGCAACCTTATCGGTTAAATCCGTCCCTAAATCCTGACGTTCAGATGCGCCATGGTGCGTCTCTACATCTCCTGACACACCCACCGCGATCGTTTCTAGCATAACGATCGCATTATCCACGACAATCCCTACACCTAACGCCAATCCCCCTAAACTAAACACATTTAGGGATAAGCCAAATAATTTCATTAAAATCACAGCGGCTAGGGTGGCGAGAGGAATGGCGATGACAATAATTAAAGTTTGCCGCAATGAACCCAAGAACAACAAAACGGCAAACGCGGCTAATGTTGCTCCCACTAACCCCGCACTGGTTACATTGGCAATAGAATTTTGGATGAAAATAGATTCATCCAACGTCGCTACTAATTCAATATCCTCTGTAATTAAACCGGATTGCTTTAGCTGTTCAATGCGTTTTTTCACTCCATTGACAACTTCAATCGTATTCGCATCCGGTTGTTTCTGAATACTAACTTTAACCGCTGGTTCTCCATTCAGAAAGACAAATACCCGTCTATCTTCCGTCCCATCAATTACCTCAGCAAAATCGCGCAGATAGACCCGACGAGACAGATTGGTGGCGTCGGTATCGTCTATTTCAAAGGACAAATTCCGCAGTTCTGCCGCATCCTGGAAACGTCCCATCGTTCGCGTCAAAGGTTCCGACTCTTCCCCCCGTAGTCGTCCCCCGGCTACATCTTGATTCCGTTCATCTAGGGCATCGAGGACATCGGTTAATCCTAATCCTAATCGCTGTAAACGATTCGGATCAATCAGCACTCGAACCTCTTCGCTCACTCCGCCAGACACATCCACCGAGGCGACGCCAGGAACCACACTCAGTTCACGACTGAGTTCTTCATCGGCAAAAACGCGCAAATCCACATCGTTTAGGGATGAAGATTTTAGGGCTAATTCATAAACGGGTAATTGAGAGGGATCAAACTTAAATAAACGCGGTTCTTCGATAATTTCGGGTAAATTTGATTGAGCGCGATTATACGCCGCTGTTGCATCATTTAGCGCCTGATCAATATCACCCCCTGGTCGAAAAAACAAGTCTAAACTAATTCGTCCCTCGCGAGTTTGGGAGAAGACTTGGATAACGCCCTCCGTCGCACTTAATCCTTGTTCCAAGGGTTTAGTAATTTCCTCAACCGCCACCTCTGGCGAGATACCGGGCGCTCCTAAACGTAAGCCAATCCGGGGATAGGTAATCGAGGGTAATAAATCGACCTGAATCTGGAGAATAAAGAATATCCCCAGCACAATAACGGCTAGGGTTAAGACGAGGGTACCGATATGGCGGCGAATCGCGATCGCACTAATACTGAGTTTGTCATTTGTCATTTGTCAAAACACTGATTTCACGGATTTATTTGAGAGATTGGGGTGGGGAGGTGAGAGGGGAATGACACTGATTTCACGGATTTATTTGAGAGGTTGGGGCTGAAAAGGTGAGAGGTTGTTGACAGGAATTTTACTCAAAGGATGGTTTTCTTTCATTTATTATTAATCGTATCTGGTTAAGTTATGACTCCCTGCTTTCGATACTTAGTCAGCACAAGTTGTTGATAGTTACTGGCTGGTTGATGAGGAGAAATCTCTAGGCGATCAACCGACTCAAACCATTGTCGCCATGCTTTTTTAACATCACTGTTAGGCTTATCTGTAGCCGTGCTGTGTTGTTGCTTGTACCTCAAAAAGTCAATAAAGTCGCTGATTTCCTGTAAAAGTGGCTCCGGCAATTGTTGCAATTTGGCAATGGTGGTTTCGCGAATCGTCATCAGAATTCCCTCTCCAAAATTTCCCCGTGCTAGTCTTTGACCATTATAGGAGTAGCAATCGTTATTCTGGAGGCGTTAAGCAGCAGCCGTCGGTCAGAATTGGAGGACTTATGGCAGGATTTCAAGGAAATGGGCGAGAGGTTGCCTAGGGTCATCCTACCCCTACTGCTACAATCAAAGCAAGCTTAAACAATCTGGGTTATGATAGCCACTCCCCAACAATCGCCAAAAATGAGCTTTGAGGACTATCTCGAATGGGAATCTCAGCAAGAGATTCGCTATGAATATGTCAAGGGTGAAGTCTTTGCTATAACAGGCGGTACGATTCCTCATAACGATATTGCTCTCAATCTCTACAGAGCCTTGTATCCTCATCTGCGTTCCAGAGGTTGTCGGGTTAATGTCTCAGACGTGAAGGTGCAAGTGAGTCCGAAGAGCATTTACTACTATCCTGATGTTATCGTCAGTTGCGACCCTGAAGACCTTAACGCTCGCAAGTTTATTCAAAACCCTAAACTTATTGTAGAAGTTCTCTCTCCTGGTACAAGTGCTAAGGATAGAGGGAAAAAATTCACTTACTATTTGACAATTGCCAGTTTGCAAGAGTATATCTTGATTGACTCGGAAACTCTTGACGCGGCTAGACTTAGACGGTTCTCCGATAGTTGCTTCTGTCGAAGTCGTCAGCTTTTTATCTCAGTTTGGACAGGTGGCTGACGGGAAAGAGACGTTGTTTTCCTCCAATCTAAGCTGTTACGCATTTAAATTGGGAATGGGTAACAATCAAGATGCTCGCATTACAACGATTTTTCCGTTGTTAATATTAAGATTTAAATGCCGAACAACGTATTCAACCTTTGACAAGCGATGAAGATTCAGACTTTATTGCTGAGTTAACGAACAACCTGTAGGGGCGACCCGCTTGATCTAATTAATCACACTAATCCACTCAATTAGGTCGGGTCGCTCTTTATTCATAATTGATCTTAGAACATTGGGTGCGTTTAGCAAAAGCTCATGCGTATAAACGCTTGAAGACATTACCATGAACCAAATCACGTCTTTTTGTTGGACTTCAGACTAATCTCACAGATAGCGGTAATTTTGCCAAATTTTTCTTGTTAATCTCCTATGTTTCGATTGATAATTTTTAGCTAGAAGGGAGACGTCGTTTCCGTAATCTTCTTCTAGGAGCTACATAGTATCCTAATCGCGTCGGTCTACGATCAAGCACTTCTAAGGCAGATCGCGTCTCTCGAAGATTTAAGGTAAGTAGCTGCTCGAAGATCTGAAGACCAACCTCACGGGATGAGGGCTGACGATGCAACTTGATGGCAATCGTGGTTAAACTTTCTGCAATAAATGCAGTCGCCCTGGCTGGATTGGTGAGTTCTACACCAATGTTAAGTAGACTCTTACAGACTTCAGCCACAATTTCGGGATTGTTATCTACCAGTTCTTCGGATTCGATAATTTCAGTCAAATCATTAGCGGCTTCTAAGAGTACCCCCTGGTTCTTGCAAACTGCTTGAATAATCTTCAGCATTCCACTGTTTAACTGAAAGTGGTCTCTGCTCCAGCGGAAGACACTTGCCACTGCCTGTTGAACAGATGTGGCGGAAGAGGAAGCAAGGGTGTAAAGAATTTCTGCCGCGATCGCTCGACATCTTCTTTGAATCCATAGATGACTTGCTGCGTGAGCGAGTCCGCAGAGAATTGCTTCATTATCTTGATTAGCAAGATGGTGACGGATTTGCTCAACCGACCATTCATCCTGGTACTGAAGATACTGAACCAGCAACAGTTCTCCATATGCTTGCTGAGAGAAGTTGGAGTGATTAGACCTAAGCATCTCCAGCCAGTCTTGGACAGTTTCTTTAGGTTCAAACCAACCGATCGTGCGTGAGATAAAGTAAAGTGCCCAAGCATATTGAAGAACTTCTGGGCAGTTATGAATAACCTGGTCAAAGAGTTCAGTTGCCTGAGTGCGATCACCATTCAATAGTGGTGGCATCCGCGTCAAGATATCGACCCAAACTGCTGGATGCTTTTCTCTATCCAGTTGTGATTTAATAAATTTTGCCCAGCCTGCTAAATCTTGAGGGTTTTGCCCGAGATACCCCTCCGCGATCGCTCGCACAATACTGCCTCTACCACTAGGTAGGCTATGTGAACCGCCTACACCAAAAAGGATGGGTGATTTTAGAGCGGAACGGCGATCCTCGTTACTCCGGTAATACTCTAACTCGGGTTTGGTTTGCGTAGGTAACCAACTTTCCATGAGAGCCAAGACTCGTGCTGGAAGCCCTTGATTACGCTTAGCAACTTTTTCCAGAGCGCGTGCAGCATCATCGCGAAACTCTTCTGAAGTGAAGCCGCGCTGGTCGAGATTTTCGACAAGTTGAATCAGATCGCAAGATGGAAAATCTATTTCTGTAAGGTTAACTACTGCCTCCCCTGCATAACCTTCGTGGCGCTGTGGCTGAAGGCGGGGAAGAAGCCGTAGAAATCGATCAGGATCATTTTTGACAAGTTCACCAAATTCCCTGGATTGTTCCCCTACACCTCCAGAGCGTAATAAATCTTTACTCCATCTTCGCTGAGGATCATCCCACTTAATTTCATCAGAAAGCTGATCAAATAAGCTTAAGAGATGCTCATCTTTTGCACGAGCCATTTTTTCCCTGGTCATGCGTGGTCCGACAATTTGAGCTTCTCTCACGGTTGGGTATCGATCTTCAGCAACTTCCCACGGAAAAGCCCGAATTTCTGCATCTCTCAGGCGTTTGCCTTCTGTACTGAGACACTCATCGGGAAATGCAAGTAAGAGTTGAAGTCGATGCTGGCGGTTGTATTGTGAAAGTTGGAATCGAGTATCGGAGTCACAATTCTCCCAAGGATGATAGTAATTGAATTGACGAATAGCATCCTCGATTTTCACCCTGTCATCTGGTGATAGATGTGGGCAAACGGAGGAAATCAGCCGTTTTGTTTCGTAGTGATAACCTTCTATACTATCCCCAAGAAATAAACGCCTTTGATCGCCTAAAAGATAATCCAAGATAATTTGTGGCTCCTGACTAGATATCTTCTCTAATCCACGAGCGAGTAACCTGTGAACCAGAAGTAAATCTGATTGCAGGTTTTGCGCTAAAAGAGCCAAGAAGCTTTGCCTGTGATTCTCAGCGAGGTTCAAAATGGCTGCCAGCAGCGCTTCAATAATTTCTCCATGATGGTGCTCCAGACTAATTGCGTGATCCTCACGATAGCTTGTGCTACTCAAACGAGTGTCTCTTACAATCTGGTCAACCAGATCGGTAAACCATGTCCAGATTGCATCTAAAAAAGTCTTTGGATTTACCTGTGCAAATTTCTCAATTTCATAAAAACTACCCTCCAATAACCGTTGTAGAGGTTTTCTGGGATCGTGCCAGTAATCATGTGCATACCACTCTGCTTCGTCAGCATCGGGTGGCAACTCTGGAGGCGACACCTGACTAGCTTTAACTGCCTGGGTTAACCGATAGTCCAAATGACCACGAATAACTCTCGCACCGTAGTCCGGTAAAGTCTCAGTGATTCTTTCAGCGATCACCCTAACATCATGCCATTCAAAATTGGAACGCCGAATAATTTGTTCTGTGAGCCAAACTATTTGGGGAGTCCATTGACTGATACTCCAAATTAAGCGAATGCTCAAAAAATCGTAGGTTGCGTCGTTAAGCCAGTATTCTTCTAGCAGGCCCCAGACATCTTCAGATGCAAAACTGGTAGCTGTGGTTAGCAGTGAAGAACAATAGACAGCCTTTTCTGCTGGTTTCTCTAACCACTGGGTAAATTCAGGGCGATCGCGCAAACGCCTGAACCAGCCCGGACTCCCAATCATTGCATCTAGAACTTTGATTCCCTCTGTTTCTGAGTTGAGTAGAGGGATGAGTAATCCAGCCTCAACTGAATCGGGATTAGGTTGCGCTCCTACAAATTCAATTAGCAGATTGCGAATGTGAGGTCTTACCTGTTGTTGGGAGGTTTGCAACAGAGTTGTTAATTGCTTCTGATATTGCTGAGTAGCTGTGCCACGAACATAGTTCAGGCTCCTTAGCAAAATAGGTCTTACAAAAAGACCATCCTGTCGTTCTAAAACGAGTTCGGTCAGGGATTGTGACCCACGGGCAAAAGCACGGGCAAGGGTATGGTCATAGTAGGTTTGGTGACGGAAGCCGATGGTCGCATTCTCTGGATTGGTCATTAATAGTCCAGCTCGCTCCAACGCCTGCCAAATTTCTGGAGATGTGTCGGTGATCGCATCTGATACCCATAAAACTTCTTCTTCCGTCATGCGATCAGCAAGCTTTTCCAAAAACGCTACGCATTTTTCAGCTTCTGGTTGTTTCTTCACCCGTTCTTGCCAGAGGCGGTCTAATAGTTTTTGGGAAGACGTAAAAACATCTCCCGGTTGGGCAACATCGAGAAAAACATTCAGGTGGAGTGGATTTTGTAATAACTCTCGGAGAGGTTCCCCCATGGTTGCGGGTTGATGTCCCGATGCTTCCAAAATTGGGGCAATACTCTCCCAAGCAGGAAGACTCAACTCCAATTTATCGATTTCTTCAAGCCGAGCAAATTGAGAACCATAGCGAAATTCAAATTCCCGACAGGTGGCAACGATATGAACATTTTCACTGCCAGATAATCTTTGAATTAGAGATAGAAGCAGGTTCAATCGCTGGGATTTGCGATCCAGTAGCTCCGAGACAGCATCTAGCTGATCAATCAAAACAACTATAGGCTCTTTGCTGGCAATTGCATAAATGGCATCGTTGGGACGCAACTCAAGATGCAGGTCATGCTGTAACTTTTCAATTGTGTCGATTGCTCCATTCAACTGGTCGGCCTTAATCGCAAAAATGGCAAAACCTTGCCTGACCAGTTCATTTCCCAAGGTTGCCATCAGTGCTGATTTACCCGACCCAGGAGTACCTAGAACAATTGTTGTGGATGATTCTTCTGTTTTGATGCGCTTCAGCAATTCATCTAGCTCAGGACGTTCAATCTGCTGATTATTACTCAATGTGCGCCGCCAACTCAGCAACCCTTTGGAGGCGTTTGCCAGATTTTGTTTGAGCTTGGCGTACTGATCCGGACTTAGACCCAGAGAGGAACTAGCCTCTAATTTTGCCAGTATTTCAAAGGCAAACGCACTGGCGTGATGAGAAGCTTTCTTCTGTCTAACCTGTTCAGGTTCTATAGTATCGTCATTTTTGTCTTTAATCAGATCGGAGATGCCTCGAATCACAATCGCCTTAATCTCCGGATGGTCAGAGGCTGCTTTCAGAAAACCAAATCCCTCCATCTCGACAGCTATCGCATCGTTATAACGCTCCCTCAAGAGTTTGAAATCTTTTGACTCTCTAGTGGCATGCACTTTCTCCCCAGAAGCAATGGGTTTTACATACACAGAGGGTTGGGGATCGGGAATGTTGGATAGCCGTTGTAGCCACTCCCCTTTTCTCTTTATCGAGAGAGCTTCCTGCACCAGTTTAGGATTAGACTTTTCAGATTCAGGGCGATTTGAAAACTGCTCTCCTGATTCCACTTTCCCTGACTCATAGTTGTAAACGCCCGTCGCTACAACTACATCGCCGATCTCAACATCTTTGATCCCTCCAGCGATACCCACAAAGAAAAGGATATCAGGCTTGAAGTGCTTGATCGCTCGTTCTGTTTCTACGGCTGCACTCACATTACCCGCCCCAACTTCGACAATTCCCACTTCCCATTCCTGTCCGTTCGCAACAAATTTTCCCCGTTCGTAAGCGGTTCCCTGGGGGGGTCTATCGTCTTGGAGACCCGTTAGATAAGTACGGACAGCCTGAAATTCAACGTCAAGAGCCGTCAAGACAACAGCACGGGGCATGAGCTTATCTTTTGAGTAAACTGAATATTCACTATTTTGGCGATTTATTCTGGGTTTGCCCAGAGTCAGCGAGAATTTCTTTGGTTGGCAGAGAAAGGGTTTCTCATCCGTCACAATAGATGCAGGGTGTTAGGAACTGGGGATTCAGCCATGAGCGATAAAGACCAAATTCTGGAAATTTTCTTTAAGGAATATGACAAGCTGAAATCGGAGCAAGCTCAACGGATTGGCTTTCGGGATAACTTGTTATATGTGACGCTGGGTGTATTTGGCGGGGTTGTCTCCTTTGCCGTTTCCAACCCGTCCAACTATTATGCCCTGCTGGTGATTCCCTGGGTATGCCTGATTCTGGGCTGGACGTATGTGGTCAATGATGAGAAGATTTCAGCGATCGGCAGATACATTCGCTACAAGCTGGTCAATAAGGTCAAGGAACACACGGGCTATGGAGATCTAGAAACTCTCTTTGGTTGGGAGGTTGCCCACCGTAGTGATAAGCACCGCAAACGCCGCAAGATTCAGCAATTAATTGTGGATGAGATTACGTTTGTCTTTTCCGGCATAATTGCTCTAAGCGCATTCTGGTTTCTGGTTGCTAAACCTCCTTTAGGTGTGACAATTTTGTCCTGGGTAGAGCTTCTACATTTAATCCTGTTGGGAGTAGAGATGTTTATTTATGCTGACTTGGCAGAGGGGCGTTAACCTTTAATTGGGGTGTACCATACAGCAACAAAGGAAGTTAGGCGATGGCGAAAATGGAACAGGATGCAGAACGAGAAGAGCGGATCACAATGGAAATTGTGGTGGATGCTTATGGACCAGAAGAGCAGGCAATGGGCTGGTACTGCTACTTGCAAGATACAATGCAGTTTCCCTTCACAGCCGTCTGCATCAGTAAGCGACGCATTTCCCCTGTGAAAGAAAAGGCAACCGTAGAAGTGGTGGGGATAGCACCAGAGGAGGAGTGCGAACAGGAAATGTTTGTGGAGATTGCCTGGGATGATGATACGCTAGCAGTGCCGTTGATTCAGCTAGAGGCACCAGAGTCAGATGCAAAAACCCAACAGGCGATCGCAGATTGGCATTACTGGGTGAATCAGGGCTATGAGTTTGGGTAAATTAAATTGATAAAGATACTCCAACAAGCAAGGCACAAAATCTCAAGACGGCTAGCCGTGCAGACGCGATGCCCCAGAGCGCGATCGCACTCACAGATGTCCCAGCAAGCAAGCTCTAGTTGGCTTATGGGAATGCAGAGCCAAGGTTAATTTGACGGTGAAATTAGACCCGAACACCATGATGATATCCAATCCTGGCATGGCACAATGCGACTTTTGGACGTGGATCATTGCGTACCCTTGGGTGATTTGTTCGTGGACGCCAATCTTCTGGAAGCGTTGAGCAGTAGTTGTTGGTCAGAATTGCAGGACTTATGGCAGGATTTCAAGGAAATGGGCGAGAGGTTGCCTAGGCTCATCCTACCCCTACGGCTACAATCAAAGCAAGCTTAAACAATACATTACCGCCAATGCAAATTATCCTAGAAGTCCCCGATCACCTGGGTGAAAAACTGCAACAATTGGGCGATCGCCTCCCAGAAGCCCTTGATCGCGCAATTGAGGAACTTACCCCCCCCAGAAACCATCGGCTACCAAGACGAACTTCAGATCGTCGAACTGCTTGCCAATCAACCCAGTCCAGAAGTTATCCTTGCCATCCGCCCCACGCCTGCTTTACAAACCCGCATGAGCGAACTGCTCCATCGCAATAAATCGGGTACACTCTCGCGATCTGAAGAAGTCGAACTTGATCGATACTTGCTTCTAGAACATTGGGTGCGTTTAGCAAAAGCTCATGCTTATAAACACTTACAAACAGCAGCATGAGTTATGTATCAGCAACTCTGCGTCGGCTAGTGACTCAACGCGCCGGAGAGCAATGCGAGTATTGCCGATTTCCCCAAACAGCTTCACTTTTCGCCTTTGAAATGGAACATATCATTGCCCAAAAACATGATGGCATCACTGAAGCTGAAAACCTAGCTTTATCTTGTCCTTACTGCAACCGCTTCACTATGCAATAATCAGACTATTTCAGCTAAGGTGGGCAAGAATTCAAAAACCTTAAAAGCGGCTATCTAAAACTTGATACCTCTTGCCCACCCTACAGCTCTTTTCACGGGAAGCGAAGGGTCAATTCGGGGCGGGTTTAGTCACATCTGGGTGTAACCGAAAAGATAGTAGTGAAACCCGCCCCTACAGGATAAACCCAGGTGATATATTCTCAATTAATAAATACACTTTAATCCATACCTATTTCGCTTCCGGATTCAGTCGAATCATCGCCCAAGTCGTGTAGGTTCCAATCGGACTCCAAATAATATAAGGCAACAGCAAAACAGATGCCCAAACTGAGATAGAATAAACTAAAAGTGCCAAAATAATACTCAATATAGCCCCCGCCCCCCCAATCATCGTACCCACCTTGAGACTGCGAAATCGGCACATTACTGGCGTATAGGCAATTGTTACTATTTCCAACAGCAAATATAACCCCAAAAGCAGCCAGGTTTGAGAACTCCCAGGATTACTTTCCCATACCACATAAGCTGACCATCCTCCACAAATAAAAACCACCGTCCAGATGAAAGGAATCGCCGCCTCAAATGTCAACCATCGGGGACGGCGCAGACGGTTGAACCATCGGACATCATCGGACGTTAACCAGTTACCAGCCAACGCCACTAGCAAGGTTACAGTCCCAATTACCATCCAGGATTTAATCATGTTCTCCCCTGTGAAAATCCCACGACATCGGGTGATCATCCCCAGTTTTATAGATTGAGCTAATCATCCCTATAAAACCAGCTTATCCTTTTGGTACAGGTTTTGTGGTCAGGAGGAAATCACGCCACTCAGCGAAAAGCGAAAAAGGGTAGTCCTTGCCGAACCGACATGGTAAAGTATTAATCTCGGTCGGTTCTAATGGGGAGCAGCCATTGGAGGTAACGGGGAAAGTTCAGTGTAAATCTGGCGCTGTCCCGCAACTGTGACGAAATGAGTCCTTGTTTCTAAGTCAGAATGCCCACCGACAGATAACTTTTCGATGATTCATCTGCGAGGTACGGATGGGAGTTCAAACATTATTGCCAAAATTCAGACGGTTAAAGCAAATCTTAGAAAAATTGCGGTATCCGTCTAGGTAAACATTACTAATCCATACAGGCACAGGTTCACGGACTATTCAAACTAGCCAAACCCCTGATAACGTTTGACTATTGAATTCTGCCTAGCGGTACTAGCCATTCTCTCTAATTTCAGACTGCTGCTATTGAGTTGAAATAGCAGATAGTGAACTGTCTTTAGAAACGGCTGGCAAGCAACACAACCCTCCTAAAATCCCTAGAACTGATACGGTTTTAGCGCTTCATCACCCCAGAACAATTCTGTAATTAAACACAATGACTCATCAACATACCCTATTTGTTTGTACAACCTGCGCCAGCACTTGGCAAGATGGCAAGCGAGTTGGTCAAAGTGGTGGCGAAAAACTGCTAGAACCCTTGCAGGAACTCCACCAAAACTGGTCACTCCGGGATGAATTTAAACTTCAACCTGTTGAGTGTATGAGTGCTTGTAGTCGCCCTTGTGCGGTTTCTTTAGCTGCACCCTCTAAACATACTTATCTGTTTGGAGATTTACCCATCGATGTAGAAACCTTACCCGAAACAGCAGCGGCTATCCTAGATTGTGCCAGTTTATATCATAGCCAACCCGATGGTTTATTGCCTTGGTCAAAACGACCTGAACCCCTAAAAAAAGGCATCTTAGCACGAATTCCACCCTTATCCTGAGGTTAAATAATCATGCATAAAATTCCCGTAACTGTAATTACTGGCTTTCTCGGTTCTGGCAAAACCACGTTGATGCGCCATTTACTGCAAAACAACCAAGGACGTAAAATAGCCGTTCTGGTGAATGAGTTTGGCGAAGTGGGTATTGATGGCGAGTTATTGCGTTCCTGCCAAATTTGTGATGAGGAGGACAATCCCAACGATAATATTGTCGAACTGACCAATGGCTGCTTGTGCTGCACGGTTCAGGAAGAATTCTTCCCGACAATGCAGCAACTCTTGCAACGGCGCGATCGCATCGATTGTATGCTAATTGAAACCTCTGGATTAGCCTTACCCAAACCCTTAGTTCAAGCCTTCCGTTGGACTCCCATTCGCAACGGTGCTACTGTTGATGGAGTAATTACCGTGGTAGATTGTCAGGCGTTAGCCGCCGGAACGTTAGTCGGTGACATTAATGCCTTAGAAGCCCAACGCCAAGCTGACCCCAATTTAGACCATGAAACCCCGATTGAGGAACTCTTTGAAGACCAATTGGCTTGTGCGGATTTAGTCTTGCTGACGAAAATTGATTTAGTCGATCAGGCGACGCTGACTCAAATCAAAGACTGGTTACAGGATCAATTACCCACGGGAGTTAAGGTTGTCCCTTGTGATCAGGGACAAATTCAGCCGGAACTCTTACTCGGGTTCAACGCCGCCGTTGAGGATAATTTAGATAGCCGTCCCAGTCATCATGATACCGAGGACGACCACGACCATGATGACGAGATTAATTCCGTCCAATTTATATCCGATCAAGCCTTTGAACCCAAAACCCTAATCGCCAAACTGCAACAACTCGTGCAACAGCAGGAGATTTACCGGATCAAAGGCTTTGTGTCTGTACCCAATAAACCCATGCGTCTAGTCTTGCAGGGAGTCGGCAATCGCTTCGATTCATTCTATGATCGACTGTGGCACAACGGCGAATCTCGCCAAACTCGATTAGTGCTAATTGGACGTAAACTAGACCAGGCTGACATTGAGCAAGCAATTGGCAGTTAAACGATTAATCGTGAGGGTAGGGGAATGAGGAAAATTCAGTGGCTACTGCTACTTATTAGCTTCTGGAGTACGTTTCTGGTTTCATTACCCGCAGAAGCCGCCAGACTTCTGCTGTGGCGATTTGATGCGAGTCAAAATCAACTGGAATTTACGACAGATGGTAGCGTTCAACCCACAGCCCAACTGATTCCTAATCCCCTACGCCTGGTTATCGATTTACCCGGTACGACGTTGGGACGCCCCAGCGTCAGCCAGCCTGTAGGGGGAGGGATTCGCGAAATTCGGGTGGGACAGTTTGACCGCCAGACGACGCGGATTGTGGTAGAAATTACACCGGGTTATACTATAGACCCGCAACAGATTCAATTTCGTGGGGCGTCACCGAGACAGTGGTTTGTACAACTTCCTGAACCGCAGCGGATAACCACACCCGCACCTCGTCCCCTACCGCCGACAACTCCTCCCCCCCAACCCGTACCTCGTCCCACACCACCGGAACCCTCTCCTGAGACAACAGAGTCAAGTGTGCAACTTGATCCGATTCAGGTGACACGGGATGGGTTTTTCATTCGCACCAATGACGGGGAAGCCCAAGAGATTCAGGTGGAACGAAGTCGCGATCGCGAAACCATTGAGTTTGAGGTGGACGGAATTACCCTACCCCCAGACTTACTGAATCAAACGGTGTCGGTGAATCGCTATGGGGTCAACCAAATTCAATTGTCCCAATCGTCGGGTTCATCCCCAACTCGGATCACGTTAAACGTGAATCGGGAGAGTCCCGACTGGCAGATGAATTATAGTTCTGTTGGCGGTTTGGTATTATTACCCAGAGGAGTTTCGGCGTCGCAGCTTGATGGCTTATCGCCGCGATCTGATCGGGAACCAACGGCGGCTACATCTCTCGCCACCATTGAATCGGTGGACATCGCCCAAAATGGCACTCAATTATTAATCCGGGCGAATGGACGGATTCGGGCGCGGGGAAATTGGAATCCCAGCGCCAACCAGTTCCAAATTACCATCCCAGATGCTCAACTGGCTGACCGAATTCAAGGACCTCAGCTAGGCGTGAATAGTCCATTATCCCAGGTGAGACTACGCCAGCCTGATTCGCGTACCGTGGTGATTGTGGTTCAACCGGATCGAAATACCCAAATTGGCGAACTCAATCAACCCAGCGATCAACTCTTAGCCCTATCCCTGCGACAGAGGAGAGTCACTTCACCGCCAACAGGTTCGCTTCCCGTACCGCCACCGGAACGATTACCGCCAGAGAGTTCACCGCCTCCGACTGTATTTCCTGGGGTTCGTAATAGTCGCGTTGTGGTGATGCTTGATCCGGGACATGGGGGCAAAGATCCCGGTGCTGTAGGGATTGGGGGCTTACAGGAGAAGAACGTGATTTTGCCCATTTCTCTCCAGGTTGCCGCCATTTTAGAACAACAGGGTGTGCAAACGATATTAACGCGATCGGATGACCGATTTATTAGCCTCAGAGGGCGAGTTCAACTGGCGGAACAAACCAATGTTGACCTATTTGTCAGTATTCACGCCAATGCAATTAGCCTGAGTCGTCCCGATGTGAATGGTGTGGAAACCTATTATTATGCCAATGGGCGAGGGCTAGCTGATGCGATTCAAAACAGTCTATTACAGAGTACCGGAATGCGGAATCGCGGGGTGAAACAAGGCAGATTTTATGTCATCCGACGCACCTCTATGCCTTCTGCGTTAGTGGAAGTGGGGTTTGTTACCGGGGCTGAGGATGCGCCGAGACTTGCCACACCAGAATTTCGCAGCCAAATTGCCCAGGCGATCGCACGGGGTATTTTACTCTACATTCAGCAAACCCAGTAGGGTGGTGGCTAGGGAGCCGTGTAGAGACGTAGCATGCTACGTCTTTTCGCTGGGGAAGCAGGGGAAGCAGGGGGAGCAGGGGGAGCAGGGGGAGCAGGGGGAGCAGGGGGAGCAATGTTCCAGACGAGCCATGGAACGTCTGTGTGTAGGGGCGGGTTTAGGGACTAATATTGATTGTTATCCCTAGCTTGGCTGCAAAACCCGCCCCGACCAAATGACAAATGACAAATGACGAATGACGAATGACGAATGACAAATGACGAATGACGAAAATAGGAGGATATCACGGGAATGGGTGTCAATCGCATCCGGATTGCCAAAGATCAAGCCGATTTAGTCAAAGCGTTAACCGCATCAACCGATACAACCGGACCCTTTCAAACGTATGCTGACGTTATCGCATTTGCAGCAGCGTTGGGGGTCAAGCGCAAGAAGCGATCGCCTCTGGGAACAATTGCCAAGAAAGAACCCGCACCGATTGGCTTAGAGATATTTGTGTCGAGGGGATATGACGCACTGATTAAACTTTTGGCGCTTGTCGAAACCAAAGATGCCAAGATTCTCTCCTCCTTTGACGCCAAAGCCGAGGAGGAACGGATTCATATTTTTGAAGAATATGCTAATGGCGGCTTACAAATATTACGAGACGAGTTGCGGGGGGCGGTGGATTATTCGGAGCGATTATTATTAGTTTTGAATGCACAACGGTTTAAACAAGAGGTTCCTGACGACGATTTTGATTTGACCAGATTTCTATAGCGGTTCCTAAATGCGTAGGGTTAACCCATACAAAGAGTGATGTAGGGGCACCATCCTTGCGCCTAAATAAAAAATGAGAAACGCTATAAAGTGGATTGAATTAGAAATTTAAGGATTCAGTATAACCGTTAAATCGAGGACAAATCCCGGTAACACATCTTCGCCTGAAAGTGTGGGTGGTGCATCAATAGAGAAATTGATCAGTTCGACATCAACGCCTGGTCGATAAATTTCCACTAGGGGAGTTTGAGGATCAATTAGCCAACCTAAACGAGCGCCATTATCCTGGTACTCTAACATTTTGGCACGTAAACTTTGAAGCGAATCGCTTTCAGAACGAAGTTCGATCACAAAGTCTGGACATAAGGGCGGAAAGCGTCGCCGTTGTTCAGGGGATAATGCTTCCCATCGTTCCAGAATTACCCAGGATACATCGGGACAACGTTTGGCATTATTGGGTAATCGAAATTCAGTGGACGAGTCAAACACTTTTCCCAGTCGGGTTTGCTCGTTCCAATTGTAAACTTTAGCCGTCAAACCTGCATTACTAATCCCACTTTCTCCACCTGTTGGGGGCATAATCATTAATTCTCCATCAGCGGTAAGTTCTAAGCGCCATTGTTCATTTGCCACACAAAGTTGATAAAATTGTTCGTCGGTTAAGCCGACGGTAGGGGGTACGTTCAGGGTTAGAGTGTCCATTTTTGTGCCAGCCAACTGAATTAATACTATTATCAGCGATGTCTAGGAGTAAATTATGCCTAATTCTGATCACTTTAAGGATTCAGTATTACCGTTAAATCAAGAACAAAACCCGGCAATACATCTTCGCCTGAAAGTGTGGGTGGTGCATCAATAGAAAAATTGATTTGTTCGACATCAACGAATGGTCGATAAATTTCCACTAGGGGAGTTTGAGGATCAATTAGCCAACCTAAACGGGCACCATTATCCCGGTACTCTAACATTTTGGCACGTAAACTTTGAAGCGAATCGCTTTCAGAACGAAGTTCAATTACAAAGTCTGGACATAAGGGCGGAAAACGTCGCCGTTGTTCAGGGGATAAGGCTTGCCATCTTTCCAGGATTACCCAGGATACATCGGGACAACGTTTGGCATTATTGGGTAATTGAAACTCCGTGGAGGAGTCGAACACTTTTCCCAGCCGGGTTCGACGATTCCACAGATTCAAATCTGTGGTCAAATCGGCATTTCTAATGCCACTTTCTCCACCTGTTGGGGGCATAATCATTAATTCTCCATCAGCGGTAAGTTCTAAACGCCATTGTTCATTTGCCACACAAAGTTGATAAAATTGCTCGTCGGTTAAGCCGACGGTAGGGGGTACGTTCAGGGTTAAAGTTTCCATCGCTGTGCTAGTCAACTGAATTAATTCTATTATCAGCGAGGTCTAGAGCAAAGCACCATTTTATCCTTTTTACGGTGGATAATCGTCTCAGTTATACCACGCGATCGCTTTACGCGAGTGATAAGAGGGTACGGCAATGTTCCCTACCCTAGATTAGGGATAATTGAATTCGGTAGGGGCACGATACTATCGTGCCCTGATCAGATGACTAAATCGACTTAAGCACACGTCTGTTGGGCGCACGTCGGTGCGCCCCTACAATGCTAATTTACCAATTAAGACCATTGAATCGGGCGCAAGTCTTTGCGCCCCTACGATTCATCAAATAAGGTGTGCTACGCCACTACCTTAAACTATCCCACAGTTCCCCAATTAGAATTAACACTTCAATCAATAACGCCAGATTGGGATAAAACAATCCAATCAAGAAGGGAATCAGAAACTTGATGATGATCATTAGCCATCGGTGGGAATTCAAGTGTTTGAACCCCTGGATTAACTGTTGAATCCATCGACAATTTTTGGTTGAACCCATAACCGAACCTTGAACGCTACAGTTCGATGAAATCGTCCGGTTGATAGCCGCAAGCAACAGGCTTGGGGTAAAGGCTTTAGAATAAAGACTAGGTTGGGAGTTCAATCACTTCCGGTTAGGGACAACACCTCCGGTTTTCCTGAAGTTGTTATCAAGTTTTACAGAACTCCCTGGGTTCAACGCATGACAGAGTATAGTAAGGGTCGAGTCGTTCAAGGGAATGCCAAGCGTTTATTGGCGGCGTTGCTGGATGTCGCTGATGGAACCTTAGAGAGGCAAAATCCCACCAAGAAACCTCTGACTGTTCGCCCTCAAACTGATCCGCCGAGATTGTTTGTCACTTGTACGATTCCCTCCCTGGTGGAATTGACCGAAAATGATCAGGCTGAGGGTGGGTTGACTCACAGCAGATAACTCAACCTTGCTTATCGGATGCAGCTAAAGAAAGTTACGGCGATAACTTTCAGGCACATCTATTAGACCAATACAAACTGTATGTAGAAATGGCTGACCGGATCAGTGCCAGAAGAGGTCAAACGAATAGCTTTTACATTTCCTTGCTGTCGGGGTGGTTGGCTTTTATTTCTATTGGCTTTAACAAAAGTCTCTTCGCAGGCTCTCAAAATGTGGTTCTGTTAGCCGTAGCCATTTTGGGACTTGTCTTGTGTTTCTTGTGGCATATTAACATCCGTTCCTATAAGCAGCTTAATTCAGCTAAGTTTAAAGTTATTCATGAGATAGAAAAATATTTGCCTTTGTCTTGTTATGCCACAGAAGCAGAAATATTAAATAAAGACCAAGATGATATTCAAAAATATTTGCGTTTGACTAACGTAGAAAAATACATTCCGCTTGTTATGTGTTTTCCCTATTTCGGTTTACTTATATACTCTTTTATTAATTTATTGAAATAATTATTTTTTTTGAAATTAGCACAATTTTAATCTTTCTACAGCTTTAACGGTGCAAGATGTACCTTATTAGTGGGTTACAGTGGATATCAAATCATAGGGGGGTTTCCTTAAGTTGTCGGTTGGAGTGACGCAGGAAACCCAACAAAATTAAAGGCTTTAATGGTGTAAGGGGTGCATTGTTGGTGGGTTACGGCGGATATCCCATTAAATGGCTATTTCCTGGATTTAATTCCGCCTAACCCACCCTACTCCTGATGATCATGAAGTTCGCAGAACTTACCTAGCTGTAGTTGGAAAGGCTGGCAAGAACATCATCGACATTGAATCTATTATCATCCAGCAGTGGCAATGGATTAGTCAGCAACAACGAGTTGAGCAATCTCTATGGACTGCATTCTTCCCTGTCCTATATCACCATGCCCAACCTCAAATAATTCAAGAAGCTGTCAATTTTGCTTTGCAGCAGTACCCGGACAATACAACCTACATTAGGGAGGGCGAGTCGATAAAAGTAATAAGTTTCCAATTAACAAGAGTGCAGCGACTGGCTACAAAGAAACCTTAGTAAAGGGCGACCCGATAAAATTGAGTGGACACCGTTGTTAATTGATGCAAGCGGGTCGCCCCTACCGTTACAATTACCCTTCAATTCCACACAATCTATCAGCATTCACAATACAGGCGGAAATCCTACATCTCTGGGCTTGACAAACTTACCATTAAACCCAACGGCTTTCCCTTCAATTGTTCTGGCTTCGGCTAATTCTCGCCGCAGTTCTGCCTTTTCCATTCCATCCTCTGTCCCCGCAATGATATAAATCAGTAATCGGGCGGCTAAATCTCGTCCTGATACCATGATCCGCTTTTTATTCGGGTCAAATAACACCCCATACCACAGGGATTGGGGCGTCTCCATCTGACTAAATCCCCCTTCGGCGTCGTATTTACTGAGTTTTTTAAATACCGTTTTTAGCGATAACTTTTTCTGAAATACCACAATTCCTAACGCTTGGGTAAAGGCAATTTGCCCGACGGGACGGAAGAGGATATTCCCCTCACCGCCATTTTTCTCAAAGCTGAAACGGCGTAACTGGGGGGTTTCTTCTCCTTGGTCTAACCGTTGATAACTGGGTAAGCTGGCTAGGTGGTCAAAAAATTGATTAAAGCTGTCAATTCCCGCTTCTAATTCCTCATCATCGGGACGCATCGGGATTAATCCTTTTTTCTCCGGCGGTTTCCAGTGGGGAAATTGATGGTCTAGATACCGTTGAGACATTTCATTTAACGCCTGGAGGGTGGTTAATACGGTGGATTTGGCGGCGACGGTGGCGCTATCCCAATTAACACGGGGGTTGCGTCCAGGGACTTCTTTTAATAAGGGATGGTTGACGGCAATTTTCCGGGCGACGATGGAAAAGCCGTCATTTTCATTTAATAGGGCGAGTTGTCCTTTACTTAAGCGTAATGCCATTAAGTTGACGTGGACGAAAATAGACCGGACGCGCCGTCTTGCGGCTTCTCGGGTTTCGCCTTTGGCGACGGCGGGGATGAATTCAATGCCGATTTTTTCCTGGGCGAGGCGTTGTAAGTAGGCGGGGTCGAGTTGGTATTCGTCGATTAGGTCGTCTATGGTGATTACACTGCCCACGGGTTTCTTGTTTTTGTTGTAACGTTGCAGTCTCCCAGTTTTGAGTAACGTCATTAGTCCCTGGACACCCATGAGTCGGTGTTGACCATCGAGGGCGAAGATAGACACGGAAGGGGAGACATCGATGAGTCCCACGGTTTGGCTTTGGTCAAGAGGAATGAAGTCCGCCGCCGACTGGCGGGCGCGTCCTTGTTTATCCCATTCTTTGGCTTTGGGATTGTCTACCCAGGTGGGGCTGTGAACGACGAGAACGGCGGGGAATTTGTGGGCTTGGCGGGCGGCGAGGTATTGGGTGAGGGGGGCTTGACGCGACCAGTCGAGGGGACGTTGCAGGATTTCATCGACGGTTTCTTCATCCCGGATGACGTTATCGGTTTGGGGGTCGAATTTTTGCCGGAATAGGGGGAGTTGGGAGGCGAAGCGGACGCGGCTATCTAACCATTCGAGGGTGACAGACCCGATAAAGGCTTCGGTACTCCCCATCTGGGTTTTTTGGACAAGAAGGCGATCGCTTCTGGCTAAATGGCGATCCAATAGCAGGGCTAGCGCCTGTCGATCCTGGCTGTCTTGTTCCAGGATTTGGCTGGCGATGTCTGCTTTTGGCTTGTCGGGGCTACTCATCGGTTTTATAATATTTTAGTCTGTTTTTAAAAATAACTGATTTAATATTTTTATGTCAAATGGGTTTTTAAAAACTAAAATTGTGCCATACTGAGGTTAGGGGGAATGTCACTGACTTTAGAGTTCGTAGTAAGCGCTTAAGCGCTTCTGGCACTTTAGTGCCTACTACGAACCCAGCTTAAGTCAGTGCCATTCAGGTTAGGGGGGTATTCCAGAGTCATCTTTGGATCACCAGAGGACTATCCCTAATGCATCAACGAAATACCCGTGAGGGCATGTAGGGGCGGGTTTAGGAACTAGCGCTAGCTTGTGACCGATAAATGAACAACAAAACCCGCCCTGACCCAAAATTGGAGTGATTAAAATGAGTGATTAAAATGAGTGATTCAGTAAAGGTTTTAGATCCGACTTCTATCGAGGCGTATCGGACACGAGTGCAATTCCTTGCAGGTGAGTTTAAAGCTGCAAAAAATCAAGTTTCTCGTGTGAATATTGCCTTAATGTTAGCGGATGCAGCAACAACATTAGCACGGCTGGAACACGATGAGTTACAAAATCAAAATTCCTAATCAGTCAATCAATGTAAATCAACCCAACTCTATTTTTTTTCGTCACGATTACTAAAACTATGACAAAGGACGAATGACAAATGACCAATGACCAAGGACTAATTCCTTCCTTCGAGTACGTTTTACCCGCCATCCGAGGGATTCAAGCGGGACGGGAATATTATGTGTCGATGTGTCCAGTGCGATTTATTCCTAAGCTGTTTGCGAGGGAGGATGAAGAGAATCCGCCGGATCAGAGAGTGGCGCGATCTCTAAATTCTAAACGAGTCCCAGATATTGCCAACTATATATTGAATAATCCGGATAATTATACCGTTTCCGCGATTACCGCCGCCATTGACGCTGATATTAATTTTGAACCCATTGGATCAGAGAAAGAAGGGCGAAAAATGGGGCGCTTACGAGTTCCCATGGATGCGCGGTTTCAGATTACCGATGGACAGCATCGCTGCGCGGTGTTTGAGTGGGCGCTGAAGCAAAATCCGGCGTTGGGGTATGAGACAGTGGCGGTTATTTTAGTGTTGGATATTGGCTTGCGCTATACCCAGCAGATGTTTTTGGATCTCAACCGTTATGGGGTTCATCCCGATGCTTCCCTGGCGATTCTCTATGATCATCGCCATCCCCAAGCAACTGTAGTCAAAGCAGTGATTAGAAATATTAATGTGTTCCGAACCCTAACCGATAGGGAACATCGGACATTACCCGTGCGATCGGGGAAGCTATTTACGCTGCATACCCTCTATAATGCTACGTCTATGCTGTTGGCGGATTGGCAGACGGCTGACTTGGAACAGCAGATTGATTTGGCAATCCGGTATTGGCAAACTGTGAGTTATTGTATTCCAGATTGGGAGGCGGTGAGACAACGGACTGTAAGCGCCAGGGAGATGCGCCAGGATTATGTTCATAGTCACGCGATCGCACTTTTAGGATTGGGGGCGGTAGGGTCAGTGTTACTCTCGGTTTATCCGAATAGCTGGGAGGAACGGTTGCAGGAATTGCGGCGGATTGATTGGTCGCGTTCTAATCCCGATTGGGAGGGGCGAATTATGGTCAAGGGTCAGATTTCGCGATCGCGAACCAGTGTCGGGCGCATGGTGGCTTATTTGAAAGGATATTTGGGTTTACCGTTAACAAAATGATCACCACTATTTACATCCAAGCTAATTTTGCCTTAGCTACACTCACCGCTATTCTGATCGGGCTGGCACTGGCTGAGATTTTGTAAGGTTTAGATGGGTTTTTGGGATTGGGGTCTTTTTTGATAATATTTCCCTGCCAAAGTTCACTGGCTGTTGACCAATCCAGTTGGGCAAGTTGTAATACTTTTGCAGTGTCAAATGTATAGATACCTCGGTTCAATGTTAAGTAGAGCAAGCGTCCAAGAATGTCTAGTCCAACACTCCTACCTAAAATACAGTCTTCTTTGAATGTAGCAATGTCTTCAACAGTCAAGTCATCAACATTAGTTTCACAAATGTATTGTGTTTGACTGCATTCTGAGAAAAACTGATTGAGGCAACTCGCTAAGGCTTCAGAGGCTTGATCAACGTTATGTTCTTTCAGAGCATGATTTGGATCATTACTAAAGGCACAACTTACTAATTTAGCTATATAATTCGTTGTGTAAATTAATTTCTTTTTTGTAGATGGAGAATTTTTAATGCGTTCTGTCTTATCTTCAAACATGGAAACTTGCTCGATTAAATTCTTGGTAATGCCAACTGTACCTTCAAATTCACCAAAGGACAAAAGTAGAGATTTATCCAATGCTTTAGTTTGAGCCATATCTCTAAAATCAGTCTGGCATTGTCTAAAATCACCCTCTAAAACCAGCGTTATGGGAAAATCATTATCCGCAACTGACTCGCCATCAGGACTTTCTATGAGTTCGTGAATTGCACGCTTGCGATGCTGTCCATCCGTAACATCTAACTTAACACCACGAGGAATAATGACTAGACAAATTCCCCTTCCCAATTCGATTACCTCAATCTTCTCTGGATCAACATTGGCGGTTAGGGTTCCGACAATCCAGGGTTTGCCTTTACCAATACGATTGAGGATATAGTGTTTAATTTCATCAGTATGTCCTTTTACCTCTGGACGATTTTTACCCGAATCAGGATTGTTATCCGTGGAGGGTTTAGCTTGAAGCAGAGTAGGCAAATCATCGGCAGGAACGTTAATCTGGATCATTTGACGCTTGCCCTGCCGGAAAATCAGCCCAGGATAGCACTTTTGACGGTGATGCTTGGCAAAGTACGGCTCAAGCACTTCATCAAGCCGCTGATTGGATTCAGACTCGAGGAGGTTGTAATCAGACATATAAACCAATAAAATCAGTGAAACCTTATATATCTATTCTAATTATGTCTCGCTGGAAACGGAAACCGGGAAAATACGGACTTTGAACTATGACACAAGCCCATCAGACTTCTCTCTTCCCACCACGTACTGTGGCTGAGTTAGTGGAAGATATACAGAAGCTAACAGCAGAAATCCAAGATTTATACTGTCAAGATGAAATACCCTTCGTTATTGGCTGGAGTGGCGGGAAAGATAGCACAACCGTATTACAGTTAATCTGGAACGCGATCGCCGCATTGCCACCGGAAAAACGGAGGAAAAAGATTTACGTGATCACAACAGATACGCGGGTAGAAAATCCGATTGTCTCTACCTGGGTTCGTAAATCCTTGGAACGAATGAAGCAGGCGGCAAAAGAGCAAGAAATGCCGATAGAACCCCATTTGCTCTATCCGAAAACTGAACAAACATTTTGGGTAAACTTAATTGGCAAAGGATATCCAGCACCACGCAACCAATTTCGTTGGTGTACCGAACGTCTGAAAATTCATCCGGCTAACCATTTTATCCGTGAAGTCGTTCGCATGAATGGTGAAACAATTCTGGTTTTGGGTACTCGTAAAGCAGAAAGTGCTAAACGTGCTGCCACAATGGAAAAGTATCAAGCAGGTAGACTTCGCGATCGCCTCAGCCCTAATGGGAGTTTACCCAACTCTCTGATTTACTCTCCGATTGAAGATTGGCGCAACGATGAAGTGTGGCTTTATTTGATGCAGTGGCAAAATCCTTGGGGTAATAATAATAAAGACTTATTCTCCATGTATCAGGGCGCAACAGCCGATAATGAATGTCCTTTAGTGGTTGATACCTCAACGCCTAGCTGTGGGGATTCCCGGTTTGGTTGTTGGGTTTGCACCATGGTAAATAAAGATAAGTCCATGGAGGCAATGATCCAAAATGATGAGGAGAAAGAGTGGATGCAGCCTCTGCTGGATATTCGCAACGATTTGGATATTAAAGACGATCACGATAAGAGAGACTTCCGCCGTATTTACGGTAAAGTCGAACTCTTTGAACGCAATGTTGATGGTGAAATCTCAGTTAAACCGATTCATGGTCCCTATACGAAATACTGGCGGGAACATTGGTTAAGACGAGTTTTAGAAGCCCAAACCCATGTCCGGAATACTGCACCCCCAGAGATGCGCGACATCACTCTGATTACTCCAGAGGAACTTAGTGAAATTCGCCGTATCTGGTTAGAAGAAAAGCATGAATTTGACGATAGCTTACCTCGTATCTATGAAGAGGTTACAGGCGAACCCTTCCAAGATTCCCGCCCTAGCGCCGAACGCAAACTTTTAGGGACTGATGAATGGACAGTCTTAGAAGAAATCTGTGATGCGGATGAAATGCATCTGGAACTTATGGCAAAACTTCTAGACACTGAACGCCAATATCATACTAAATCCCGACGGGGTATTTATGAAAGCCTGGAAAAATGCTTTAATAGCAGTTCTCGTTCTAGAGAAGACGCGATTGACCACGCCCATTATCAGCGACATCTGAAAAATACGGTTCAAGATATCAAACAGGATTTATCGGACGTTCACGAATTGAGACAGGTTTGGGATAAGCCGAAGCAAGAGACATCTAAACAGCTATCCTGGGCGAGTTTGAAATTCCCTGAACCCGATTCCGAGAATACTGAAGATGTAGATGGATAGCAAAAACATTGTAGAGACGTTGCATGAACGTCTCTATAATCGGTGTTCACATTCTATTTTGGGTTATGGTGCAAACAATTCTAGCGAGAACGATTACTTTACATGACCTGGAAACTAAATTTGGTCTTACATTTATTGAAGATGATCAGTTTTTCCGGGAATGGCAAGATGATTTACCCGATATTACCGACTCAGACAAGCAACGCCTTGACCGAGTAAAAGCTAGCTATATTCATTTACTCAAATATCCACCTCTGCTAGAAAACACGGTCAAAATGGTCATCCTGTCTCCTTTTCTGGATTTGGCGGGATTTTATTTACCGCCATTCCATATAAAATCCGAAAAATCGGTCGAAATTGCGGCTGATGACGGTGACATTAAAGTTAGGGGAGATATTGATGTCTTAGCTTTAGGGGAACAGGTGTGGATTGCAGTGATTGAATCTAAACAAGCCGCATTCTCACTAGAGGTAGGTATGCCACAAATCCTAGCCTATATGCTAGCTAATCCCACAGCAGACACGCCAACTTATGGACTGATCACGAATGGCAGTAATTTTATTTTCCTGAAACTGGCGAACCGAGAAACACCACAGTACGCTTTGTCTCGATTATTTTATATCCTTAATCCGGGAAATGACTTGTATAATGTGTTGCGAATTTTAAAACATCTCGCTTCGTTCGTAGTAGGCACTTTAGTGCCATAAGCGCTAAAGCGCTTACTACAAACTTACGACAAATACTTAAGTTAGTGACATTTATATTAGATTGAAGATTATCCCTGATTTTATACCCCCGTCCACATTAGCCCCTGACTATGATATTTCTGGAACTCGCCCTGCAAAACTTTGGTCCCTATCAAGGGCGACAAGTCATCAACCTCCGTCCCAAAACCACTAATTCTACCCATCCGATTATTCTATTTGGCGGGATGAATGGGGGTGGAAAAACCACCCTGATGGACGCCATTCGCCTCACTCTCTACGGTTCCCGCGCCCAATGTTCCACTAGGGGGAATTTAAGCTATAGTGATTTTCTCAATCAATGCGTTAACCGTAACACTCCCCCCACAGAAAAAACCCGTATTGAATTAGCCTTTGAAGTCGTAGAAGAGGATAAACCTAGGATTCTCAGAATTGTTCGCTATTGGACAAAAGACCCCAAAGATGGGAAAGACAGTTTGGGTATTTTAGTCGATGAAGAGTGGCCCGATAAAGCCCTGGCAAATACCTGGGATGACTATATCGAAAATCTGCTTCCCTTGGGTATCTCCAACCTGTTTCTCTTTGATGGGGAACAAGTCAAAGAACTCGCGGAACTGGAAACCCCACCTCCTCTAGTGGTGAGTGCGATTCAATCCCTGCTTGGGTTGGAATTGGCTGAACGCTTGTCCACAGATTTAGATATTCTGGCTAGTCGCAAGCGCCGGGATATTGCCAATCAGAAAGAACTGGAAACCTTAGATAATATTGAAGCCAAACTTATTGACCAAAAAGAAAAACAGGAGGCGGCGCAACAAGACTTAAGCGCCCTAAAATCTAAACTGGACTATGCGGCAAAAGAACAGCAGTTAGCCTCGGATAAATTTGTCTCCGAAGGTGGTAAACTTGCCAGCGAACGTAGTCAACTGGAAGCCCAATCGGAAATACTGATTGAACAAGCAAATCAGGTGCGTCAAGAAATGCGAGACTTGGCGGCGGGTGTGCTTCCCTTGTCTCTGATTTCTCCGCTATTGGAACAAGCGAAAGCCCAAGCCGAACAGGAACAAAGACAGCACCAAGTTAAACTGACGCGGGATGTGTTAAAAGAACGGGATACTCGGTTAATTCAGTATATTAAAAAGATTTCCTTGACACCTAAGCGAGTCAATCAGATTCAATCGTTTCTAGAGAGTGACAACCAAGAACTGGATCAAGAAATTGCTGCCCAAGAGGAACCATGGTTATTGGCAGATGAAGCCGCTATCACTCGCCTAGAAACCCTGCTGAACTATGAACTTTCAACCGCCCAAACCAACGCCCAAAGCCAACGAGAACGTCTGCAAACCCTAGAAACTGAAATCGATGCTTTAGAACGGCAAATTGCTACGGCTGCATCGCCTGAAGCCTACAATACCCTGAAACAGGCATTTACTGACGCCCAAAATCAAGTGGTTAAGGTTAAAGCGGCTTACGAAAATGCCTTTCGCCGTTGTGAGGAAATCAAGAACCAAATTGCCAAAACGAAAAAAGAGTTGGAAACTTATGCGGATGAAACGATTAAACTGAAAAATAATCAGCATATTATTAATTCTATTGCCAAGGTGCAAACCACATTAGAATTATTTCGAGAGAAATTAACTCTGAAAAAACTCAACAAACTGGAAATAGAAGTTACCGAATGCTTCCGTTATCTGCTGCATAAATCAGACTTAGTTCACCGCGTCGCTATTGACACCCAAAGCTTTAGCCTGTCTCTGTATGATCCGGAAGGACAACCAATTCCCAAACACCGTCTCTCTGCGGGGGAAAAACAACTGTTAGCGATTTCCTTTCTCTGGGGACTCGCCCGTGTTTCTGGACGCCAGCTTCCGGTAGCGATTGATACACCGTTAGGACGGTTAGATTCCTCTCACCGGAGTAATTTAGTGGAACGGTATTTTCCCACGGCGTCTCATCAAGTTATCCTGTTATCCACGGATACTGAGATTGGACAAACTGAGGTAAAACGCCTGCGCGAATTAGACGCCATTGCCCAAGAGTATTGCCTGAATTATGACCCCAAAGAACGGCAAACGATTGTGGAACCGGGTTATTTTTGGTAAGGATTAGGGGAGAATGGGTTGGGGTGGTTTCGCGATACGTTCTGTCGAACAGGCTTCGCCAACGCCTTTTCCCGGCTAGATTAACTAGAAGGGAATCCGATCCCCATTCTCCCCAGCGAGGGAGAAGGGGTTAGGGGATGAGGGGGAAAATTGAGAAGATTAGGCAGACACCGCTTAAAAACTTGTCAGTATTAGTTTGCACCTTAAGTTGACACCAATGCAGGTTCTTGCGCCCCCACACCCTACACCCCTACACCCGCCGTTATTTGGCATCTCCGGGTTTTTTTAATGTCGCCAAATATTTACTCAGCGCTTCTGCTAACTCTTGTTCTGGGGATTGCTTTTTCGCTGGAGGTTTTTTCTTCGGTGCAAAGCCACCAAAGAACCACATCCAAAACAAGGCATACATTGCAATTATTACAAAACCAGACATCATAACAATAAATCCTAAAAGACACTCGTGAAACAAGTCTGCTGAAATTCTTCGCGATAGAATAAATTCTATCCGGATAAAAAGTCAGCTAGTTAGCACCCTCTTTTAGCGATTTCAATACAATTTTATCCTCTATTATTTCAATAGTCTGGTTTTCTACCTGAATTTGGGGATTGAATCCAGTTCTTAAAACCTCAACCTCAGGCGCTGTCCCGGATTGAACCGTCATCACCACAATAAAGCGATCGCGCCCTGTGGCTTGAATCATTCCCCCCGTCTCACTGCTACGGTGTACACACAAGTGGAGTCTGAGCAAGTTTCCACCCCAGGAAAAGCGACTCAAACTTCCGCAAACCCTTGACGAGAGTGGGCATTCCTGGAGGACGTTGGGAACGATAACCCGACCATCCTCCCAGGCGTGCAAT
>NZ_JAVKEA010000119.1:0-18669 GCF_040221695.1 Coleofasciculus sp. E2-BRE-01
TGTCGGGTGTCGGATGTCGGATGTCGGGTGTCTGTTGGAGGCTAAAAAACCTAACACCTACCACCATTGACCTCATCTATTCATCCACAACGTTTTTTCCAAACAGGAAACTTTAATACATAGTGAGGCAAAATTGCTAGCTCCCCCCACACCCCACACCCCATACCCCACACCCAGTATCCTATCGTGGGTAATGTGGTTTAAGTTGACACCAGTGGGCAATGCCGTGCCCCTACTTAACCCTGATCGAAGCCGAAGGGTTAATTTTGGATTGACAATCCCGAATCGGATTCCGTAAAATCGTATTTTTTTATTAGGGCTGTCGAAGACAACCGGGTTGGTTGTCTTTAAAATTTTTCTAGGCAGATCTTTTTTAGCCAGATCCAGATCTAAGGATACAGTGATGACAGAACCTTTTGCGGATGTCTTTTGGTTGACCTCGGTAAATCGGCATCAATTATTATATGCTAATGCGGCGACTGAGCAGATGTGGGGTCACACCCCTGACCAATTATCCAGTCATCCGGGAGGGTATATGCAGTGTATCCTAGATGTGATCGATCGCCGGGATCGAGAGCGAGTAGCGACGGCTTGGACGCAACACCCCACGAGTGAAGCGCCACAAGAGTATCGCATTGTCAAATCCGATCGCTCAATCCGATGGGTGCGATCGCGCTCTTTTCTGATCCCGAATCCCTGGGAAGAAAGCCAGCCAAATGCTCCTCAAACTCTCCTCGCCACGATTACTGAAGATATTACCGAAGACAAACAGGTTGAGGATACGCTCAATCAGCGAGAACAGGAATTTCAAGCTCTACTGGATCATTCTCCAGATATTGTCGCTCGATTTGACCGCCATCTGCGTCATGTCTACGTCAACCCCGTCATTGAAGAGGAAACGGGTATTCCCTATCAGAAGTTTCTGGACAAAACCCACCGGGAATTAGGGTTACCAGAAACTCTTATTCCCGTCTGGGAGGACTCCTTACAAACGGTATTCCAAACGGGTGAGGAAAATGAGAGTGAATTCACGTTCTTAACCCCCCATGGACAACGCTATTATCAATCCCGTCTGGTTCCCGAATTTGCCCCGGATGGTTCCGTCGAATTTGTCCTCAGCGTGTGCCGCGATATTACCGACATTCACCAGGCTCAACAAGCGGTGCGGGAGAGTGAAGCCCGTTTTCGCACGGTATTTGAGTTGGCACCCATTGGTATGGCGATCGCGAATACTCAAGGGCGGGTTCTGCATACCAATCAGGCGCTGCAAGATATCCTCGGCTACAAGGCTAACCAATTATTAAATCAGCCGTTCCATCTGTTTATCCATCCCGATGAGATAACCCAGTGCTATCAAGACTTACATAAACTGATCACCGGGGAAATCACTCATATAAATGCCGAAAAACGCTATATTCATCACCAAGGTCATCTAGTCTGGGTGCATGTGTCAGCCTCAGCCGTTCGTGGCGCGAATGGGTTATCCGAGTACACGATCGCTCTGATTCAAGATATTAGCGATCGCAAACAAGCCGAATGCCTGCTGCAACAAGCTCGTCTCCATTTAGAACAACGAGTCAGCGAACGCACCGCCGAACTCGAACAAACGAATACTCGCCTCCAGCAGGAAATTACTCACCGTCAAACCATAGAGATACAATTACAACAAGCCAAAGAGCAACTGCAAGCGGTTTTGGATGCAGTGCCCGGTTGCGTCTCCTGGATGAGTCGCCAAGGACGATATCTGGGAGTTAATCAATTTTTGGCAGATATGTTCAACCTGTCACCGGACGACTTTGTCGGTCAACCCCTAGGCTTTCTCAATAGTAATCCGACGTTTGTCAACTATATTGAACAGTTTATCGCGAGTTCGACTCAAACTGACCAAAATATCCTGGAAATTAACATCAATGGTTCCCATCACTATCATCTAATTGCCGCTCAAAAATATCAGCAAGGAACCAATATTGTTTGTGTGGGCATTGATGTCACTCAGAGTCAAAAAGCCCAGCAAGCCTTGCAGAACCAAAAAGACTTCCTGCAAACAATCATTGATACCAACCCCAATATCATTTATGTCAAAGACCAAAACGGTCAGTATATTTTAGCCAATCGCAGATTTGCCGAACATCGGGGGATTCCTGTCGAGGAAGTGCTGGGAAAAACAACCGCCCAACTCCATAATGATGCGGCAGATGTGGAACGCTTTCTGGCTGAGGATCAAGAGATATTGACCAGCTTACAGCCGAAATTCATTCCCGAAGAGTTTTCCTGGGATCAAAACGGTAAAATTCGCTGGTATCAAACCATTAAAACCCCGTTGGTGGCTCCAGATGGACAGGTGACTCAAGTCCTCGGTGTGAGTACCGATATCACCGCCCGTAAACTGGCAGAGGATCTCTTACAACAAAGTGAAGCCCGCTTACGTCTAGCCCTCGATGCTGCACAGATGGCAAAGTGGGATTGGAATTTGCAAACCGGAATGATTACTTGGTCTTATCGCTTGGAACAACTCTATGGATTGGCATTTGATCGTCCAGAAATTCCCTACAAAACTCTTTTAGAAAAAGTTCACCCGGAAGACCAAGAACTGGTTAAGCAAAGCATGGAATGGGCGATTCAAACTGGGGAGGATTATGACCTTGAATATCGGATTATTTGGCCCGATCAGATTGTGCGCTGGATTCAAAGCAAAGGTCAGATTATTTATGACAAAACTGATCAGCCTATCTGGACAATTGGATTGAACCTAGATGTGACAGAACGTAAGCTGGCTGAAGAACAGCTGCGCCAGCGTGAAGAACAATTACGGTTAGCCCTAGATGCGGCGCGTATGGGATTCTGGGATAGAAATCTGGAGACGGAACAAATTAGCTGTTCCTATCACCTGCAACACCTGTATGGGTTAGATGCCAAAACTACACAGATTAGCTACCAAACGTTTCTGGAAATGGTTCATCCTGAGGATCGCGATCGCGTTCACCACGCGGATCGACGAGCGATTGATGAGCAGGAAGATTGCTATGATATTGAATTTCGGATTATCAGAACTGATGGGAATCTGCGCTGGGTGGAAAGCAAATCTCAGGTATTTTATGATGAAACGAGTCAGCCTGTGCGGATGATGGGAATTAATCTGGATATCACGGAGCGCAAGCAAGCTGAAATCCAAATTCAAGCCTCTTTGCGGGAAAAAGATGTCTTGCTCCAAGAAATTCACCATCGAGTTAAAAATAATTTGCAGGTGATTTCCAGTCTTTTGGATTTACAATCTCAGTACATTACCGATCCAACCACAGTGGAACTGTTCCAGGAAAGTCAGAATCGGGTTAAGTCAATGGCGTTGGTGCATGAGAAATTGTATCAGTCTCAAGATTTTGCCCGGATTAATTTTGCCGAGTACATTGAGAATTTGACCAGTTATTTGTTTCAGATCTATATTTTTGAATATAACCAAGTTAACTTAGAGTTTCATATTCATGAGGTTAATTTAACGATTGATGCCGCTATTCCCTGTGGTTTGATTATTAGTGAATTAGTGTCTAACGCGCTCAAATATGCCTTTCCAAATGGTCAGGAAGGGACGATTGAGGTGATCCTGACCGCAGAAGCGGAGGATCAATGTCACCTAACAGTCAAAGATAACGGCGTTGGATTTCCACCGGATATGGAATTTGCTAATCCTAAGTCATTAGGCTTACAATTAATTAAGGTTCTGACTGAACAATTGGAGGGTAATCTTAGTTTTAAGCTGGATAAGGGAACCGAAGTAAATATTAGTTTCCCGATCGAAAGTTTGAACTAAACTGTAAAGATATGCCCTAGCACGTCTGTCTTAATCATTGGACTTTATTTTATTGTGTATTTTTATTTCTAAATTAAACAAATGGTTAAAGCAAAAATTTTAGTTGTTGAAGATGAGCGAGTTGTCGCCCTCAGCATTCAAAATCGACTGGAATCTCTCGGATATACTGTAACCGCCAATGTGATATCTGCCGAAGCCGCGATCGCGGGAATTCCTCAAAATCCTCCCGACTTGGTGTTGATGGATATTCGGCTCAAAGGTAAAATCGATGGCATTGAAGCGGCGGCTCAAATGCGTCAGCAGTTTCAACTCCCCGTTGTCTATCTGACTGCCTATAATGACGAGGAGACGCTGGAACGGGCTAAATTCACCGAACCCTATGGTTACTTGCTTAAGCCCTTTGAATCCAAAGATTTATCCACTACGATTGAAGTAGCGCTCTATAAACATAAAATGGAGCAACAGCTTCGGGAGCGAGAGCAATGGCTAGCTACGACGCTAAAAAGTATCGGTGATGCGGTTATTACCACTGATCCGCAACGGGCAATCACGTTTATGAATCCAGTTGCTGAGGCGCTAACCAAATGGACGCAACAAGACGCATTGGGTCAGGATTTGAATCAAATCTTTTTGACCATTAATGAAACGACACGAGAAGCCATTCCGAACCCAGTCACTGTGTCTCTACAAACAGGTAAAACTGTAACTATAGAAAACCATACACTGCTGATTGATAAAGAGGGTGAGGAAATTCCCATTGATGATAGTGCGGCTCCCATTAAGAATGATAGCGAACAGATCCTGGGCGCTGTATTGGTGTTCCATGATGTCATCGAGCAACGACAAATCCAAGCCTTGCTCAAGCGGACTAATGCCGACTTAGAACAACGAGTCGCTGAAAGTACAGCCCAATTAAGACAGCAAAACCAACAACTAGAAGCCGAAATTGCCCGACGCCAGCAGCTAGAAGAAGAGTTACGGGTAGCGCTAGCTAGAGAACGAGAATTGAGCCAATTAAAATCTCGAATTGTTGCTACAGTGTCTCATGAGTACCGGACTCCCCTAACAACGATTTTGTCGTCTACGGAAATGTTACAAAGATATAGCGATCGCTTGACGCCGGAGAAAAAACAGACCCATTTCCAACGGGTGAAACAGTCGGTTGAGCATCTGACTAATCTAGTCAACGATATGATTTTTATTGAGCAAGCCGAAACGCAAGCCCTAGAATTTAATCCCACTTTGGTTAATGTTGAGGAACTCGTGGGCGAGGTGATTGAAGCGGTGCGCCCCAAATTCACTGAAAAACATCGCCTAAATCGGATCTGCCCGAGTGAGTGCGATCGCGTCTTGGATGGCAACCTACTCCGACTCATTCTCGATAACTTATTGTCTAATGCGATCAAATATTCTCCAGAGGGAGGATTAATAGAAGTAGAAATCAGTCCTCAAGCCCAGGAAATACGGCTGCGCGTTTCTGACGAAGGCATTGGTATCCCCCCCGATGATCAAGGAAAATTATTCAAGGCATTCTATCGCGCCAGTAATATTGGCATTACTCCTGGTGTGGGATTGGGATTAGTGATTGTGAAAGAATGTGTAGAATTGCATCAAGGTAGAGTGGAGGTTGAGAGTGAAGTAGGCGCAGGAACCACCTTTACGATAATCTTGCCCGTGGCGGAATCAGTTGAAGATGAAAGAGTTTTGCCGTAGAGTTTAACCCCTCACCCCCAGCCCCTCTTCCAAGCCAGGCCCCAACCCCAACCCCCCCCCCCAAAATGGGGGGGGGGGTCCAAAGGGGGGGCCGAGGGGCGCCAGGGGGGAGGAAGAGGGGAGCAAGAGGGGAGCAAGAGGGGAGCAAGAGGGGAGCAAGAGAGCGCCACTAGGAACATGCCTATTACCTGGACTCCGGAACAAATCCTCGCACTCGCCCCCGATGCTAAGTCTGCCCAAAATGGTCAAGGCTTGGCACGTTTATCGAAATGGCAAGAATTGGGACGAAATCAGGAGGCGGTGTGGGGAGAGTGTAAAGGAAGTGGAAGTAACCCCTATCAAACCCAAATCGATTTAGGTGAAACAGCGTTTAAATGCAGTTGTCCGAGTCGTAAATTTCCCTGCAAACATGGACTCGGACTCCTTTTACTCTTCGCCAATCAACCCGATAGTTTTAACCAAAATCAATCCCCTGATTGGGTAAACGATTGGATTAACACTCGCCGTCAAAAACAGGCGAAAAAGGTAGAAAAATCAGAAAACGTTGCTGATCCCGTGGCTAAAGCCAAACGCGCCGCCAAACGGGAGGAAAATGTTACCGCCGGGGTGCAAGAATTAGACCGTTGGTTGCGTGATTTAGTCCGTCAGGGATTAGCCAACTTACCGGAAAAAGACTATAGTTTTTGGGATACGGTAGCCGCCCGAATGATTGATGCTCAAGCCCCAGGATTGGCGCGTCAGTTACAGGAGATGTCGGGGATTCCGTATACAGGGGTGGGTTGGCAAGAACGCCTCTTGGCACGGTTGGGACGCTTGTATTTGTTACTTCAAGGATTCCAACGCCTAGAAACATTACCCCCAGACACGCAAGCCGATATCCGCACGGCGATTGGTTGGGGACAAAAAGAAGAAACCGCTACCTCGATTATCCGCGATCGCTGGTTAATCTTAGGACAGTGTATCGAAGACCAAGATAACCTGAAAGCGCAACGAATATGGTTACAAGGACAACAGACGCATCGATTTGCCCTAATCCTGACCTTTGCTCATCATACTCAACCCCCAGATACCAGTCTCATCCCCGGTACTCTCCTCGACGCCGATTTGGGATTCTTTGCCAGCGCTTATCCGTTGCGGGCAATTGTCAAAACCCGTCATGCCCCAGCCATACCATTTACAGAAATGGAAGGGGAAAGCGCGATCGCAACCGCTCTAAATCAATACACAAATGCGTTAGCTTGTCAACCCTGGTTAGACCAATTTCCTCTCAGCTTACAAGGAGTTATTCCCCAAAACTATAACCAAGGATGGGCATTGCGCGACGGTGACAATCACCTATTACGCCTCACCCCCAAATTTACAGAGAATTGGCAGTTATTTGCCCTGAGTGGGGGACATCCCATCACCGTGTTTGGCGAATGGAATGGGGATGACTTTTTTCCCTTAAGTGCTTTTTCCCAACATGAGTTTATTGCCTTTCGATAACGTTCGTAGTAGGGAACCTTAGCCTTATCTTTTGTTAGGTTTACTGGCTTCAACCTAACCGAAAAGCTAACTATTATTTACCCGGCAAAGCTTGAAGATTTCGACAGAAAAGAATAGTGGTGGGATCGTCAATTCCTAGCTGTGCTTACTTTTCACAGTATTGGCGTGGCACACATTATTTGCTGGATTAGAATTGTAGGGGCGCATGGCGTGCGCCCGATTTCACCGCCAAATCTATCCCACAATTTTAGCTGTGTCAGTCCAGTATTGGCGTGGCACACATTATTTGCTGGATTAGAATTGTAGGGGCGCATGGCGTGCGCCCAATTTCACCGCCAAATCTATCCCACAACTTTAGCTGTGTCAGTCCAGTATTGGCGTGGCACACCTTATTTGCTGGATTAGAACGGGAGACCCGAAACCGTAGGGGCGCAAAGACTTGCGCCCGATTCAATAGTCAAATCTATCCCACAATTTTAGCTGTGTTAGTCCAGTATTGGCGTGGCACACCTTATTTACTGGATTAGAACGGGAGACCCGAAACCGTAGCGCAAAGACTTGCGCCCGATTCAATAGTCAAGCGGACGAAAGTTGGTGTGGTTCCGCGATTTTAATCGACGTGGTAAAAGGGGGTTACTTAAAATCGATTTAGCATCCTATCTTCGGTAAAGCCTCAATGAGTCTCTGGCAAGACGTAATCACCACCGCCTTAGTTGGCACCGAGAGACGGACTCTCACCCTGACTCCAGCCACTAACCCACTCGGTCAACTTTTATCCCAACTGAATCCGACTGACCCAGAAGCCACCTTACTCAACGCGGCTGGGGCAATTTCTCTCTATCACCGCGCCGGACAACGCCCGATTACCGATAACCAACCTTTACCCCAACCCTGTCCACCGGAGGATAAACCCCCCTGTAGCCCCCGCGCCGCCCACTATCTGAAATTGATGCTACAAAAAGACCGGGTAAAACTCTTACCGGAATGGTTAGCCGCCGCCGCTACAGCCGGATACCGTGTTCCAGACTATTGTTTACCAGAGTTACTCGAAATTGGACGCACCTCACCCCAGTTACGCCCCGCCATTCTCCCAGTTTTAGGTCAACGGGGACGGTGGTTAGCCGCCCATAATCCGGATTGGAATTATGTGGGAGAGAAGGATATCGAACAAACGTGGACAACTGGAAGTTTAGACGCCCGCAAACTCCTATTACACCATCTGCGACGTGAACATCCCGCCTCAGCACGGGAACGACTTGTAACTGTGTGGCAACAAGAATCGTCTGATGCCAGAATCGCGTTGTTAGACACCTTTCAAATTGGCTTAAACCTGGAGGATGAGCCATTTTTAGAGATGGCACTGGATGACCGCCGCAAAGAGGTACGACGCCAAGCGGCTAATTTATTAGCACAGTTACCGGAATCGGGTTTATGTCAGCGGATGAAGCAACGCATCCAATCAGCAATCACATTTCGGCGCAAGCGTAACCGTTTGCATCTGGATTTTATCCTCTCTAATGATAATGAACAAGAGATGACTAGAGATGGCATTGATAGCAAACAGCCACCTCAGTTATTAGGCAATAAAGCCTGGATGATTTTGCAAATCGTCGCCGCGACTCCCCTTTCTCTGTGGTCAGAACTTCAGGAAGAATCCCCGACTGAATGGATACAAGCGGCGAAGCGGAGTGAATGGGATCATTCTTTAGTTGAAGGTTGGGCGGTGGCGGCGATGCGACAACAGAATCCGGACTGGGCAGAGAGTTTACTGCCATTTTATGGTACGTTTAAGGGCTATTTGATCCCGCAAGGTCAATTAATTTCTGGATTGATTAATGTTCTCTCTCATGAACAACGGGATTATTTTTTTATGAATTTATTCCCATCCAGTAAGGTTCCCTTTAATAGCCAACATCCGGCGTTTAGTTTATTAACACATTGCCACGTTCCTTGGAGTATAGAACTAACCGAGATTGTTTTAGACGGTGTGCGCCGCTATCTGGCGAAGACGGATAATCCTTACGATTGGTCGCTGTCTACTGGACTAAAAGAGTTTGCCTATTTTATGAGTCCTGATATTGTCCCTGAACTCTCGACTCGTTTCAGCAATATTGTACCCGAACGGTTAGCTTTAGCCTCCTATTGGACAGAAATTATCGACGAAGTATTGGCAATTTTGAGTTTACGCTATGAAATGGGCAGAGAAATTTGAGCAGCAACGGTTGATTGGTCTATAAGTAGGTGGAGACAATTAAAGTTAGCGGTGGAGATTAGGGAACAGGGAACAGTAAGGGTTTGACACTTGTTTACATAACTTAATCTAGTTGATTTTATTTCCACCAACCTACTTATCTGCCAATAAAGTTAACAAATCATCCCAATTATTCAACTCAAACATAGCATCGCTTAACTCTTCTAAAGCTGACAAAGACAAACCTTCTACTAAGCTATTGAGTTCCGCTGTATTGTCTGGAAACCGCTTGTTCAGCAGACGCAGGACTAAAGCGCGTGCTTCTGTAATGCGACCTTCTTGACGACCTTCTTGACGACCGAGAGCAACCGCTCCTTGCTGATCATAAATAAACATTTCTCGACGCTCCAAATCTTCTAGTTCTTCGAGGGTTAGGTTAGCTTGATTGGCAATTTCAAAGGCGCGGTGAAGTTCCGGAATATCATCCATATTTGTGGGAACTTGATCGAGCGATCGCGCTGATTTGATAAAGTAAATCCATTTATCAGTAATCGTTTCTAGTTCTTCAATATCTTTGGTAAACTTGGGTAATTCAACAAAAATCAGTTCAATATCGTTTTCGGTATAAACATAGCCATCGGATACTTCTCGATAAACGAAGCGGGAAGCAAATTGATGGCGACCAGGGAACATCTCAAAATCAGTCAAAGTTAGCGCAATGACTGGTTTAAGCATTCGGTAGCCTTCTCCTTTTTGCAGTTGAAAGGCATAGGTCTTGGCGGCGTTGAACACGACTCTCTTCCCAAAGGATTGCACATTCAGCACTTGCATTTCAATGATCACCAGTGTGCCGTTTTTCAGTTGAGCTTTGACATCAAGATAAGTATCTTTTAATCCTTCAACTTTCGGTGGTAAGTTGGGATTGATGAGTTCTAAATCTTCAATGGTAGCGTTACCGTCATAAATCAAGGCATTGAGAAAACTAATCAGAATGTCTTTGCTTTCAGCGGAACCAAAGATTTTCTTAAAGGCGTAAGCTGTTTGGCATTTAAACCTTAATGTCAATAATGGCGAAAGCCGTGTAGTGCGAGCATCTTGCTCGCTACTAATACCCAATTTAAGTGCATGACAGCTTAATCAGTTTTGGGATTAATAAATCTCATCGTTTTGCTCAAAACATGAGGGTTGAACCATTATACACTAAAAACTAAACTTATCTAATCCTTCATATTTGCTTGTTCAAAGCTGGCGTTCGCTTCCTCTTCTCGTCCTAAATTCCGTAACGCTAAACCCCGATTATTCCAGGCTTCCGGGTAATCTGGGTTTAATTCTAATGCCTGATCAAAGGATAGAATCGCTTCCTCTTCTCGTCCTAAATTCCGTAAGGCTAACCCGCGATTGTTCCAGGCTTGGGCATAATCGGAGTTTAATTCAATCGCTTGTTCAAAACAAACCATTGCTTCTTCATACCGCCCTAAATTATCCAAGGCTAATCCGCGATTATTCCAGGTTTCTGGGTCATCTGGCTGATTGTCTAAGGCGTTGCTGAAACTGATTAACGCCTCTTCGTAACGTCCTAACTGGATTAGGGTAACTCCGTGATGATTCCAGGTTTGGGCATCATCGGATTGTAGGGCTAAGGCTTGATCATAACTCTCTAAGGCGTCTTGGTAACGTCCTAACCTCTCTAAGGCAATCCCTCGATTTGCCGAAGCTTCGGCAAAATTGGGTTGAATAGCTAGGGCTTGATCATAACTGGCGATCGCAGCGTCCCAGCGTCCTTCTTGTAATAATAAATTGCCTCGGTTTACCCAGGCGGGATACAAATTCGGTTGAAGTTCTAGGGCGTTATCAAAGGTGGTAATGGCGGCGTCTGGGCGGTCTAAATGCATGAGGAGTAACCCTTTATTATACCACGCCTGGAAGTAATCTGGCTTGAGGGTAATTGCCCGATCAAAACTGTTAATCGCATCCTCTAAGCGTTCCAACTGACACAGAACCGTTCCCCGATGTTTCCAAGCCTCCGGGTGTTCCGGGTACAATTCAACCACTCGATCCAAACAAGCGATCGCCTCTTGGGGACGTTGTAATTGCATCAAGGCGATACCTTGAATAGACCAAGCCTCTACATAGGCGGGTTGAAGGGTTGTCGCTTGTTGACAACTGGCGATCGCGTCTGCTAAATGCCCTAATTGAAATAATAAATGACCCCGATACAACCAGGCTTGGGCATAATCAGGTTTCAACGTTGTCGCTTTATCCAAACACGCGATCGCGGCGTTGGGTTGTTCTCCCTGCATTAGCGCTAATCCCTGCATGTACCACGCCTCGGCATAATCGGGATTAAAATAGGTGGCATTCTGGCAACTCGAAACCGCTTCCCGATACCGTCCCAAATTATATAATGCACTGCCCCGATTGCCCCAAGTGGCAGAATCATCGGGTTTAAGCTGCAATGCTTGGTCATAAGACGCGATCGCATCCTCTAAACGTCCTAAACTAAATAGAGCATTACCGCGATGAAACCAAGCTTCTGGGTAATTGGGTTGTAGTTTAGTTGCCTTTTCGCAGCTTGTCACGGCTTCGGTATAGCGAGTTAAATGAAACAAAACCAATCCCCGATTATTCCATGCTTCTGGGGCATCAGGTTGTAAGGTAACGGCTTTTTCATAACTCGCTAAAGCATCGTCTAACCGTTCCAACCGATAAAATGTATTCCCTTGCTGAAACCACACCTCGTAATCATTGGGCTGTACTGAAACCGCTTGTTGCCAACTTTCTAATGCTTCAGTATAACGGTTTAAATTAAACAGAATCCAGCCTTTATGTTTCCAAGCGTCCAGGTAGTTAGAATTTAAGGTTGTGGCTTGAGCAAAGCTTGCTAATGCGTCCTCCGTTCGTCCCCCATTCATCAACACCAACCCTTGCATATACCAAGCTTGCACATAATCCGGTTGGCAACTCGTCGCCCGTTGACAACTGGCTAACGCTTCTTCATACTGCCCCAAATTATACAGCGCACTTGCCCGATTTCCCCAAGCTACTGCCAAATCAGGATTAAATTGTGTCGCTTGGTCATAACTCGCTAAAGCGTCTTCTAGGCGTCCTAATTTAAACAGGATATTTCCCTGATTAAACCAGGCTTCTGAGTAATCCGGTTTCAGCGTAATCGCTTTCTCATAGTTCGTCAACGCCGCGTCGAACCATCCTAGGTGAAAACAAGTATTCCCCCAATGGAACCAAATTTCTGGCATATTGGGGTGGAATTGGGCAGCCTGCTCAAAACTCGCGATCGCTTCCCCGTAGCGTCCAATTTTAAAGTATTCAATTCCCTGTTGCAACCACTGATTGGCTAAATAGTCATTTGTAATTTGTCATTTGTCTTATGTCATGGGTTTCATCCGTTACCTGATTGGTTGCCACATTGAGCAGAATTTTTTGTAATTCAACATTCAGGCAGGGCGGGTTTTGCACAAATGTTATCATCAATAGTGAAACGTGATTCCCTAAACCCGCCCCTACAAACCAGGTTTCCTTAAAGGTCGTGAAGGGTCAACACTCAACATTTTTCCTAACGGCGATCGCGAAATAGCAGGATAAAGGCAATCACTACAGCGATGACGCCTGTGCTAATACTTCCCCAAAATACAGGAGTAAACAAGAAAGGCGTCTCTTTCGCTGGGGGCAGTTGTTCGACCAAAACTGTCGCGGCGATACTGCTGACAATCAATCCGATACCAATTAAAGCGACGGTTGTATTCAGCGTGCGATTACTCTTGGTTTGTTCAATACCACTCACACTACCAATCGTGCGAATCAAATTTTCCATCAATGGTAATCCAGGACGAAATGTCGCGCTATCTGTAGCAACTTGTTGCAGATATTTTTCATTCGCTACTTCACTAAAATGGATCAAAAACTTTAAATGGCTGCTTGTTTCGCGTTCCAGCTTTTGAATTCGCTTTTGATAATTTTCCAAATTTCCCTGAATCGTGGTCATATAATAGTCTAAATCATTTAAATTCATGGCATAATCGGATAACGTGGGTAAGGTTTGGATTAACGTTGATTGCAGTTCTTTTAAGTTCAAGCCTTGAGCCGGAATTGGATTAGGCAAGGTACGGACACTGGCAACTAAACTTCTAATTTCATAAGACTGAAGTTTTAATTCTTGGGTACGGCAGCGACTTTGCCAGTATGCCCAAATAATTTTATGGCGATAGCTAAATAAACGGATTAAATCCAAGTGAATATCATACATACTTTGGCGAATTTCCGTGACTTTTTTGCCAGCGGGAAACATGCAAATTATCAGATGATAGTTTTCTTGGCTAAACGACTCCCAGTCTTGCTGCCAATTATCGGGAGAATGCCAATATTCAAATACCCTTGCCCCCAACAATCGTCCTTGTTCTCTAAATTCAGGAGTCCATTTAGAATTGGGCGTGAGCTGTTTATAACAGCCTTTAGCTAGTTCTTTGGGGTCTTGATTACTATCAGCAATCTGTACAGACACTAGCCACGTTTGACCAATTGTGCCTTGCTGGGTGGGGAGCAGTTCCCAGGTATCCACCTGCTGATTAATGTGAGAGGCAATAATTTTTTTTAGCTTACTTAAAGTTTCAATCCGTTGGGTCGCATCATTCGGTTGTTTTGTTTCTGGGTCTTTATAATCACCTGAACAATTGACTTGCAGGGCGTAAGCATCTCCGAGTTGCAGCGCCCGATAGTATCCATCTAATGGAGATTCAAATGCCTTAACCAAGAGTTGAACATAATCCGCTTCCGGATTTTCTAGGGCTGCTAATTGGTTGAGTTTATCTTCGTCTAAGTTGGAATCGATTTTTTGCCAAAATTGTTGGCGGTAGTGATGGATTTCAGGGAGAGAGTGACCGAAACTCTCGCGCAGGTCATATAAGAATAGATCGACGGTAGGATAAATTAGCTGAGTCGGTTTGTTCATCATTGATGACCGTGGGAACGGGGGTTAGGGAGATGGGGGAGCAGGGGGAGCAGGGGGAGCAGGGGTTGTAGAGACGTTCCGGTGGAACGTCTGGGAGCAGGGGGATATGAGGGAGACGATGAAGTCGGCGACAGTTTTGACCAAATGTAACGGATTGCAAAGTATAATGAAATCCAGAGTACACCGACAAGCACCTAACTAAAGAGTATTACTATCAGATGCGAGTTGCGATCGCTGGAGCGGGTTTAGCTGGACTTTCCTGTGCCAAATATCTCACGGATGCAGGTCACACCCCCATTGTTTTAGAACGTCGGGACGTTCTCGGCGGAAAAGTTGCCGCTTGGCAAGATGAAGACGGAGACTGGTATGAAACCGGATTACATATCTTCTTTGGTGCCTATCCCAATATGCTACAGCTCTTTAAGGAGCTAGAGATTGAGGATCGGCTACAGTGGAAAGACCATACCATGATTTTCAATCAGCCAGAGAAACCGGGTACCTACTCTCGGTTTGATTTTCCGGATTTACCGGCACCGATTAACGGAATTATTGCGATTCTGCGGAATAACGATATGCTGACCTGGTCGGAGAAGATCCGGTTTGGCTTGGGTTTGATTCCCGCCATTATTAATGGTCAGAAGTATGTTGAACAGATGGATCAATATTCCTTCTCCGAGTGGTTACAGCGTCAAACTATACCGCCACGGGTGGAAAAGCAAGTCTTTATCGCCATGGCGAAAGCGCTGAATTTTATCAACCCTGATGAAATTTCGGCAACGGTGGTGTTGACGGCGCTGAATCGCTTTCTCCAGGAAAAGAATGGGTCAAAAATGGCATTCCTGGATGGTTCCCCAACGGAGCGCCTCTGTCAACCCCTGGTAGACTATATTACCGCCAGGGGGGGGGAGGTACGATTAAATGTTCCGGTGAAGGAATTTTTACTCAATCCGGATCAGACGGTACAGGGATTTTTGATTCGGGGTGAACATGGGGACGAAGTGCTGACGGCGGATGCTTATGTCTCAGCCATGCCTGTCGATCCCTTAAAATTAATCTTGCCTCAACCTTGGCGGGAGATGGAATTTTTCAATAAGCTAGAAGGGTTAGAAGGGGTTCCGGTGATTAACCTGCATTTGTGGTTTGACCGGAAATTAACGGATATTGACCATCTACTCTTTTCGCGATCGCCCCTTTTGTCAGTATATGCTGACATGAGCAATACCTGTAGGGAATACGCTAACCCTGACCGTTCGATGTTGGAGTTAGTTCTCGCCCCAGCGAAAGATTGGATTGGTAAATCCGATCAGGATATTGTGGCGGCGACGCTGGAAGAACTCAAGAAACTCTTCCCTAAACATTTTGATAGTGATAGCCATGCCCAGTTGCTCAAGTATCACATTGTCAAAACTCCACGTTCCGTTTACAAAGCCATTCCGGGACGACAAGCCCATCGTCCCTCCCAAGAAACACCCATCCCCAATTTTTACTTGACTGGCGATTACACCATGCAACGTTACCTTGCCAGTATGGAGGGTGCCGTACTTTCTGGTAAGCTGACATCGCAGGTGATTGTCAGGCGTCATGAATCAGGAGGCTCAAGTCAACGGGTGTTTAAACAGGTGGACAGTAAAGAGATTGTCGGGGCGGGTTAAGAGAAAAACTCATTATCCTCACCCCACTATCCGTCTTTACCGTAACTATCCCAGCTAAAGCCCTGGAACTAAAATCGGCGATAAGCTGTTTTTTGTCTGTGGGCTCGAAGCTGGCGTTCCGTTGAACTGGGTTCCAAGACTGACCCGCTGAACTTTAGCGTACTTGAGCTTGGGTTCTGGGAAACGTGTTTCTCGACTATAGAAGTCAGTACCATTCTTTTGACTTCTTTTGACGGTTAACTGCTATGACTTAATCCAGGATCTACTCCGCAAGCCCCTAACCGAATTACCTGCAACGAATGCTTCAATTGCCTAAATCTCCGCCCATGAGAAAGCTGGTTCCTGAATCTGAGGCTTATGAAATCTGTCGTCAGATTACAGCAAAATACGCCAAGACGTTTTATCTGGCTACCTTACTGATGCCAGAACAAAAGCGGCGTGCGATATGGGCAATCTACTTCTGGTGTCGGCGAACCGATGAACTGGTGGATGGTCCCCAAGCCCGTTTAACCACGCCGGAAACCTTGGATCGCTGGGAACAGCAGTTAGAATCTGTTTTCGCGGGACAGCCAATCGAGGACGCGGATGTAGCGTTAGTGGATACGTTGCAACGGTTCCCGATGGATATTCAACCGTTTCGGGATATGATTGCCGGTCAACGGATGGACTTATATCGCAGCCGTTATGAAACCTTTGAAGAACTTCAGCTGTACTGCTATCGTGTGGCGGGTACGGTGGGATTAATGACCAGTCCGGTGCTAGGATTTGACTTGGATTGGAGTCAAACGCCCTGGAATAGTCAGTTTGGGACGAATCCGGTAGAGGAAGCAATCGCGTTGGGGATTGCCAAGCAGTTAACCAATATCCTCCGCGATGTTGGCGAAGATGCTCAACGGGGTCGAATTTATTTGCCATTAGATGAATTGGCGCTATTTAATTATACCGAAGAAGACTTATTTAAGGGAGTTGTGGACGAGCGCTGGCAGGAATTAATGCGCTTCCAAATTCAACGGGCGCGTAAGTTTTATACTTACGCAGAAAAGGGTATTGGGGCGCTGAGTCGGGATGCGCGTTGGCCCGTCTGGGCGGCTACGATGCTGTATCAAGGGATTTTAGATGTCATTGAGCGTAATAATTATGATGTATTTACGCAACGGGCTTATGTGTCTAAGGGGCGGAAGTTGCTTTATTTACCAGTAGCTTGGTTGCGGGCGCAGGCGCTTTAATTATTATTGGTCATTGGTCATTGGTCATTGGTCATTTGTTTGGAAACGTTGCTGTAGGGGCGCACCGACGTGCGCCCGGTTTAACTGCAAAATCTCTTCCACTCTTTTAGGTGGTGTCACGTTGTCAGCCACCAACAACAATTTTATTATCCTCAACGGTTGCTATTTTGATTGGGAAACTTGCATTTAATCTGAAGTTCCCCTTTGACAAATCGCTACACTGTATGCCTATCTTGGCTTAGGGCGATTTGGCTTTTAGCGTCACTGGGTACAAATCAGGCTGACGCCCAATAAATCTAAAGCCTTCCTTTGTACCGGAGTCGGTTCGGTTACCTTGTCAAAGTCGAAATTTACACCTGGGATATTAGACTGAATACGATTGTTAACAATTGTCCCTAAATCAGCTAATAAGGTTTGAAAGCTATACACAGGTAAATTATCGGCAGTCCGCTTCCTTTTAGCTTTAGATGAAGCTGAATCGCTCCGAACTGAGTGGGTGACTATTCCTGAGCGTAACCCAAGAGCATTTTCCCAATCATCTTCATCGAAAAGAAGTGGAGCTAGACATCGACGCATATGCCATTCCACATAATATGCCAACATACATAAGAAAACATGGGCTTTAACCCTATCACTGTTACGATGATAGATAGGACGCACCTTTAAATCAATGGTTTTATAGCTGCGGAATGCTTGCTCAACTTTGGATAAGCTCTTATAGGCTTTTACAGTATCTTCAGCGTTCAACGTTTCTTCTGGTACGGAACTTCTCACCACATATAAGCCATCTAATGTAGCTTCTTCATTGATGCTTTCAGTGTTTCTTTGGTAAGAGAAGCTATCGGGAGTTATCTGGATTTGGAAATGTTTAGCCACACCATACTTATTGATTACTTCACCCACTTTCAGTCCAATTTCGGCTTCACCCCTTAAGGGACATCTTTTCCGTGATGTTGCACTGACTATTTTATCTATTTTTTGCTCCGTGGCTTGTAATAACTCTTCTCGATTCCTTTTTCTTTCTTCGGCTAACAAGGGATGCCGACAGGCGACTAATCTCTCTCCAGGATAGTCTTCACAGGTAATTTCAGCTAGATCTTTTTCATCAAATAGAGAGAGCTGAATGTACGACTGGTTCACCAGTTTCCGGATTTGGCTTGAACGCAGCGCCGTTATCCAATCTACTCCTGCTGTTTCCTTCAGGTCTTCTCTGATTCTAGCTTGTGTTATCATCCCCCTGTCCCCCACCCAGATTATTTTCTTTAATCCAAACCGAGTGCGGACTTTTTCTATCTGTTGGGTTAATGTACTAGGGTCGGCTGTATTTCCCTCAAATACTTCGACAGAAATCGGACATCCTTGGGCGTTACATAATAATCCAAATACGATTGGCAGTTTCCCTTTTTTCTTGTCTCTATTATACCCGAATTGTGCCAAAGGACAAGTTTTTCCTTCAAAATATGTTGAGCTGACATCATAGAGGACTAATGTTCCTTCTACCAGATGGATAGCGGCTAAACTGTTTTCTATCTCCTCTTGCCTAGACAATAACCAGTCCATGGCTAAATAGAGTTCATCTTCGTCCGTCCCAGACAATCCCAATAGTTCTCCTAGACTGGACAGTTTGGTCGCCT
>NZ_JAVKEA010000120.1:0-39125 GCF_040221695.1 Coleofasciculus sp. E2-BRE-01
ACAAATGACGAATGACGAATGACGAATGACGAATGACGAATGACGAATGACGAATGACGAATGACGAATGACGAATGACGAATGACGAATGACGAATGACGAATGACGAATGACGAATGACGATAAAAACTTTACCAAAACTTTATAGAGAATTAGTATCATTCATAAATATTAAGCCATAATGATCTAAAGCACTGGAAGAAGAATAATTATGTCACGTTTTGTTATCAATTTTTAAGATGAGTTAAATGTGCGTGCGGATCGGGGTAGCTGAGCTAAGGTGGCGAATCAAACACCGACTACGAATGGATGGAGCGATCGCGGCGACAAGGTCTTAGACTTAGCCCCAGCCAACTGCTTAGATAAGGTTATATCAAAGATGGTTCAAAACCCTGCTAGTTCTACAGTTTCCCTAGCTGAATTTTCGACACTGACAGAATTGCTGCGCTGGAGGGCGCGTCAGCACCCAGACAAGTTAGCCTATAAGTTTCTCGTTGATGGCAAGCCAGACGGACCCGAACTCACTTATGCCGAACTTGACCGTTTAGCCCGGGCGATTGGCGCTTGGCTGCAACAGCATAGTACCAAAGGAGAGCGAGCGTTACTCCTCTATCCCCAAGGATTAGAGGTGATTGCTGCATTTTGTGGCTGTTTGTATGGCGGGATTATTGCGATTCCAGTCCCGCCTCCTGATGGGGGACGGATGAAGCGCACGTTACCCAGACTGCGCTCAATTGTCCAGGATGCTCAAGCCTCGATTTGTCTAACCACAGGTCGAATCCTGTCTCTACTGGAAAACGGACGGGAGGATTTTCCCGAATTTGACCAAATGCAATGGCTGGATACGGAACAGGTGGATCTGAATCTGGCTGAAGCATGGCAAGATCCCCAAGCAAGTCGGGATGATCTGGCGTATCTTCAGTACACATCAGGCTCTACCTCTACACCCAAGGGCGTGATGCTATCTCACCATAACCTGATGTTTCATTCCGGCTCTCTTAATGAAGCCTGCGGTTACGATGCCGATAGCGCTACCGTGACTTGGATGCCTTATTTCCACGATTATGGGTTAGTCCAAGGCATGGTGCAACCCCTTTATAACGGTACGCCCTGTTATGTGATGTCGCCCTTCTCCTTTATTAAGCAACCGATGCGCTGGTTAGGGGCGATTTCTCATTATCGGGCAACTCATAGCCAAGCGCCGAACTTTGCTTACGACTTGTGCGTGCGGCGGGCAAAACCAAAACAACTAGCAAAACTGGATTTGAGCAGTTGGCAAGCGGCGGGAAACGCGGCGGAACCGATTAACCCGAAAGTGATGCAGGCGTTCTTTGAAACCTTTGAACAATGCGGGTTTCGCTGGAATGCCTTTGCCCCAGCTTATGGATTAGCAGAAGATACGCTGCTGGTATCGAGTAAGCCATTACTCACCCCGCCGGTTCTCTGTATCCTGGATGCATCCGCCTTAGAAAAAAATCGGATTGTTCCTGTATCCAGTCCCCAAGAGGGGGTGAGGATGTTACCCAGTTGTGGGCGTCTGGTGTGTGAGACTCAAGTGGTTATCGCTAATCCTGATACATTAACCCAATGTGACCCTGATCAAGTGGGGGAAATTTGGGTGAAAGACCCCAGTGTTGCTCAAGGGTATTGGCAACGTCCAGAGGCGACAAAGGAAACATTTCAGGCTTATCTGACAGATACTGGGGAAGGTCCGTTCTTGCGAACTGGGGATTTAGGATTTTTGCGGGACGGTGAACTGTTTATTACGGGTCGGATTAAAGACCTAATTATTATCCGAGGGACGAATCATTATCCGCAAGATATTGAATGGACGGTACAAGCGGTTCACTCCGCCTTGCGTCCTGATTATGGGGCGGCATTTTCGATCGAGGCTGGGGGTGAGGAACGGTTGATTACGTTGCAGGAGGTTGAACGCCGGACTCAAGATGTCAACTTTGAGGAAGTGATTGGCGATATTCGCCAAGCTATTGCTGAAGAACACGAAATCCCGGCGTATGCGGTTGTCTTAGTTCAACCGGGAACCATTGAGAAAACCTCAAGTGGTAAGATTCAGCGCCGTGCGGCGAGAACTAAGTTCCTAGATGGAGAACTGGGTGTGATCGCGGATTGGAGTGAAAATCCGAAACTGACGAGTAAGTTCCGCACTCTCCAGGGAGAAGTCGATGCTTTGGCGCAGCAATTACAAGTTCCGAAGTCTTAGGGTGGGTCATTTGTCATTCGTTATAGATTCATCGCACTTGGTCGGGGCGGGTTTAGTAACATCAGGGTGGCAAACAACGATAATAGTGAAACCCGCCCCTACGAAAACGACAAAGACGCGCCGTGGCACGTCGGGAACACTCAAAACTCGTTGAGAGGGTACAGAGAAATGCATCAACTAAAACAGTATCAAATAGCAGAAGCGCTAGAACGGGATTTGGGAGATCCGGGTCATCCAGAGAGTACGATGTCCTTCAAACGGGTGATGGAACTGGATGAGAGCGAAGAGTTTCCCGAAGCTGAAGTCGATTGGCTTTATAACTGGAAACTGCAAGATTACTATGTGCCAGAAAACTGTGGTGGCAAGTTTTCCTCGTTTGAGGAATTCGTCGCCTTTGTCCGGGTAATGTCGCGGCGAGACCAAACGATCGCGATCGCATTCACCACGATGTTCTGGTCATTCCTTACCTGGATGGCGGGGACAGATGACCAGAAAAAGAAACTATCCCAGTTTATCCGCGAGGAAAAGGGAACAATGTGTCTGGCTTATTCCGAACGGGCGCATGGAAGTGATTTGATTGGCGGTGATGTGACGGCGAAAAAAGTCGAGGGCGGCTATCTCCTGAATGGCGAAAAGTGGCCCATTAACCGCGCCACTCGTTCCGGGGTAACCTTTGTTTTAGCCAAAACCGATGAAGAGGAGGGCGCTCGTTGTCTCTCCTTATTTATGGTTGACAAACGGCAACTTGACCCCTCAACCTACTACCACCTGCCCAAAATCCTCACCCATGGTATTCGCGCCTCAGATATGAGTGGAATTGGGTTTAAGGATTGCTTTATTCCTGAAGCAATGCGGTTAAAAGACGAGGGTTCGGGGTTAGAACTGGCGCTCAAGGGATTCCAAATCACCCGCATGTTGTGCGCCGCCTTTTCTCATGGTGCGGCTGACACGGCGATGAGAACCACGTTGAACTTTGCCGTTAACCGGGTTATTTATAACAAAACGGTTTTTGATATCCCCCAACCTCGGCAAACCTTAGTCGATGCCTTTATTGACATGTTGGTTTGTGATTGCGAAACCATTGGGGCGGCGAGAGGGTTTCATATTATCCCCGAACAATTCTCGGTTTGGTCGGCGGTGGTCAAATACTTCGTCACCATCAAACTAGAGGAAGTGATTAACAGTGTTTACGTTGTCCTCGGTTCCCGTTTCTATATGCGGGATGAGCATGACTACGGCATTTTCCAGAAACTGCTGCGGGATAATTCGATTATCAGTATGTTTGATGGCAGCAGTGTGGTGAACCTCCATGCTCTAATTCTCCAGTTTCGCCCAATCGCCAAATATCGCTCCAGACGCAAGCAGAAGACGATGGAGGGGATTCAATCCCGCCTAGATACCATTTTTTCCCTCGAAAAATCTGTGCCGCCCTTTGAGCCAGAGAAACTGGGATTATTTGGTCGCGGGGCTGACGATGTTCTGCAAGGGCTAGAAATTGCCTGGGAACAACTCCAGGCGCTGAAGACGGAATCCGATATTGACGCCGATGTGCTGGAAAAAATTATCACCTTAACTACCATTGTTCTAGAGGAACTCGACGCCTTTGATGAACGCATTGCCAACTCCGGATTTGAATATGGTCATGATCAAGATCCCGAACTCTTTGAACAGGCGAAAAAATACTGCGACTTACACGCCGCCGCCGCGTCAGTTCACACCTGGATTTACAACCGGACAATCTTGGATGACTTCTTTGCTAAGGGGGAATGGTTAGTCTTAGGACTTTATCGCCGCTTACGCCCCTGGCGATCGCTGCCCAATATTGTCCCGAAAGCGTACAGTGAAAATGTGGCACAACACCTGCTGAAGCTGCATCAGGAAAACAAAATGTTTTCCATTGTACCGATTCAACTCGCCCAAACTGAAACACAAGAGGAAAAACCCCATGCAAGTACAGAACTCCAACTCCAAGCCTAATGACGTTATGGTTCAAAGTGACGTAGACACCCCCAATCAGTCTGTTGATTCCGTCCAAGCTATTCAAAACTGGATGGTGAATCAACTGGTAGAACAACTGTCCCTAAACGCCAAAAACATTGATGTTACCGAACCCCTAACCCGCTATGGGCTGGATTCCATTGATGCGGTGACTATTGTTGGTGAACTCGAAGATTGGTTAGAGGTGGAATTACCTTCAACCTTGTTCTGGGATTATCCAACGATTCAAAAATCGGCTCAATACCTAGTCGAAGAATTCGATGTTTCAGCCGCATTGAACAACGCCGAACCCGCAGCCCCCTCGGATAATAAAGAAGCGAAGCCCGAAGCATCGGAAAAATCCGGCAAAGGCTGGGGTGGATTTTGGAAAGGATTGGGAGGGTAGAGACGTGCCATGGCACGTCTGGGAGCAGAGGGAGCTGGGGAAGCTGGGGAAGTTAACTGAAAACTCTACCTTACTTGTTCCCTATTGCCTATTGCCTATGACACACCGAGCGAAGCCGAGGTGTTGCCCATTGCCCATTGCCCATTACACACCGAGCGAAGTCGAGGTGTTCCCTATTCCCTATTCCCTATTCCCTATTCCCTGTTCCCTAACAAATGACGAATGACGTAGCTTGCTTCTCGCGAAGCGAGTATGACAAAGGACAAAAAAGGAGGAAACCGTTAATTGAATTTTTCTGACTTTTCCTTCTGGTGGATTCTACTACTTTACGCCATTCCTTTCTTTGCCATTCGCTATGTGGGCAAATCCCTGAAGTTATGGCGAGACAACTTTGACACCATCGGGTTGGCGGTAATGTCACTGATGTTGTTCTTAAACGCCAGTCGCTCCAGTTTCGCCATTTTTATTGTTGAAATTGTTTTCAACTACTTCATGGTGCGGCTAATGCTTCAGCGTCGTGGAAATGGTGCTAAGCTAATTGCCGCGATTGTAATTATCACCGATATTGCGATCCTCGCCTACCTCAAATACTTAACCTTTTTTGCCGAAGATGTAGTTGGCATTGTCGTACCGGGATTCAAGAACAACTGGGAACAAGGCTTTCCCTTGCCCATCTTCCAACAAATACCCCCTGGTGTTTCCTTCTACACCTTCCAGATGGTGGCGTTTGTGGTTGATTCCCTCAGACCCAAATATAAAAAACCCATCGCCTTTCTGGATTACATTAACTTTATTGCCTTCTTTCCGCAAATTGTCGCTGGACCGATTGAACGGCGGGCTGACTTATTACCCCAAATTCAATCGTTTCAGTTTAAATTTACGGCAGAAAACTTTGAGTTGGGATTACGCTGGCTATCCTTGGGCTTCTTTATGAAGTTGGTGCTAGCCGATAATATCGCCCCCTACATTAACTTACAAGAAACCGCCAATCCCTGGATTGTTTGGTTCTTTGCTTACTTATTTACCCTGCGAATCTACTTTGATTTTGCCGGGTATAGTTTCATGGCGCTGGGTGTGGCGAGAATATTGGGAGTAAAACTAACCGTGAACTTCCTGGCGCCCTATACCTCCGTCAGTATCCAAGAGTTTTGGCGGCGATGGCACATTACCCTAAATAACTGGTTTCGCGACTATGTGTTTCTGCCCCTAATGGGGTCTAAAAAACAATTAGCCGCTTTCTTTTTATTCATCACCTTTACCCTATCCGGATTCTGGCATGGTGCGGCGTGGAATTTCATTATTTGGGGCGCGTATCACGGGGCATTACTGTTGCTATTGCGCTACACAGGTAGACCCTTTCAACGCTTGATGGGGAAAGGCAAACAAGTCTCCCGGTTTCAGTTTATCTCCTGGGCGCTAACCTTTGGAGCAGTGACGCTGGGGTGTCTGTTCTTTATGGACACGGATATTCTGCGATTGCTCTCAAAGTTACGCACGATTGTTACCCCATGGGCGTATTCGTTATCGAATTTAGGCGAATTCTTGAGTTCCTACAGTCTCAATGAAGGCGCTGTTTTAATTGTCACGCTGTTGTTGGCAAATGCTGTGTTATTTATGGAACATCTCGCCGTTTGGCAGAAACGGAAGTTTGAATATGAATTGTTACTATTGCCTTGGGTGTCGCGAGTTTTATTAGGATTAACCATCCTATTCGCGGCGAATCAGCCGTCTGAGTTTATTTACTTTGAATTCTGATGTGGAAACCATTAAAACTAACCAGGTTGGTTAAGCAATTCAGAAAATTTCCTGAACTCAACTTTAGGAATAAACAATGAACCATGAACCCTCTATTCACATCTGTATTCTCGGCGGGGGGTTTGGTGGACTTTACACCGCCTTATACCTGCAACGGTTTCGCTTGTTTAAATCACCGAAGTATAAAATTACCTTGATCGATCGCAAAGATCATCTGGTGTTTACACCCTTGCTCTATGAACGGGTAACCGAGGAACTACAAGCCTGGGAAATTGCCCCCCGTTATCGAACCGTAACTGAAAACACAAGAATTGACTTTTGTCAAGGTAATATTCAATCGGTCGATCTAGAAAAACGCCAGGTTAAGCTGCAATTAGAAACCCTATCAGAATTAGGGCAAAACCTGAGAATCCTAAATTATGACTATTTAGTATTAGCCGTTGGTGCCGAGATGCGCTTAGAGGGTGTACCGGGTGCGGCGACGTATGCTTATCCCTTTCGCACGGTTACTGATGCGGAACGCCTTAACGAACGGCTTACCCTATTAGAACAATCTAATTTGCCACAAATTCGCGTCGCCGTGATCGGTGCAGGTCCGAGTGGTGTAGAGTTAGCCTGTAAGGTGAGCGATCGCTTACAGCAACGGGGACAGGTACGACTGATAGAACGGGGTCAACAATTGCTGAAAACCTTTACCCCTTACAGCCAAAAATCAGCCTATCGCGCCTTAACCGCCCGTCGGGTACAAATGGAGTTTGAAACCAGTGTCGAAGGGATTGAACTGGAGCAAATTACCCTGATTAATCCCACTGGAAAAACCCTTATGCCCGTTGATCTGGTGTTATGGACAGTGGGGACTCGTTCTATTGAATGGGTACGCCATCTCCCTTGTCAACAGAATCCTCAAGGTAAAATACTCACCCACTCTACCTTACAGGTTGTGGATTATCCAGAAGTCTTAGCCCTAGGGGATATGGCAGAAATTCAAGATTATCCAGGTCAACTCCCCAAAACAGCACAAGTAGCTTACCAACAAGCCGATTGTGCCGCCAAAAACCTGTATCGCGCAATTAGGGATAAACGCTTAAAGCCGTTCCGCTATTTACATTTAGGCGAAATGTTGACCTTAGGAAAAGGGGAGGCAGTCGTGTCCAGTTTTGCCCTAAAGATAAGCGGTCGTTTAGCTGGTATTATTAGACAATTCGTTTATCTCCAGCGATTGCCAACCCTGCGCCATCGCTTGCGGGTGTTGCAGCATTGGGTCGGTCAATGGTTGGTTAATTTGAGGCGACAATTGGCAAGGCTCTTCTGGAAGCGGCGACGAAAAACGGTTCAGCGTTGATTGTTATTTTGTTATTTGTCATTTCTCCTTGGTCATACTCAAAGAAGCGAGAAGCAGGCTACGTCTATTGCTAGTCACTGACTTAGTATCGAAATCATCTTTATAATGCTAAAATATAAATCTTCTAAATTCATTAATTTTTATTCTCTAAAAAATGCTATTTAATTCATACGTTTTTATATTTCTGTTTTTACCTATTACACTAATCGTATTCTTTGGATTGGCGAAATTAAAGTTACTTAAATTTGCTGCCATCTGCTTAACCATCAGTTCTTTTATTTTTTATGGTTACTGGAATATAGCCTATCTTCCCCTCTTACTTATTTCTATTATGTTTAACCACCAAATAGGCAAAGCCATAGAAAATACTCAACCCAAAGAAAAGCAAGGAAAAATCTTACTGTGGGTGGGGATTAGCATTAATTTAGCAATCATTGGTTACTACAAATATGCTAATTTTTTCCTATCTTCAATTAACGGGCTTCTCAACACTGACCTAATCATTCCGACAATTATCTTACCTCTAGGTATTTCTTTCTACACCTTTACCCAAATTGCTTACTTAGTTGATGCCTATCGAGGTGAAACAAAACAGTCTAACTACGACTTGTTAACTTACAGCTTATTTATTAGTTATTTTCCCCAGTTAATTGCTGGACCAATTCTACGTCATGACGAACTCATTAATCAGTTTCGTCAAAAGCGGCATTTCATCTTTTCTCAAAAAAACATGGCGCTAGGATTAACTATGTTTAGTCTGGGGCTATCGAAGAAAGTCTTAATCGCGGATAACATATCGCCCTGGGTAGCCCCAGTTTTTGATAATCCAGGGGCTGTCAGCTTTATTGAAGCCTGGGTGGCTGCACTGAGTTATACCTTTCAACTATATTTTGATTTTTCTGGCTACTCGGATATGGCAATTGGTTTAGGGTTGATGTTCAATATCCACCTGCCGATTAATTTTAATTCCCCCTATAAAGCCACCTCTATTATTGACTTCTGGCGACGTTGGCATATTACCTTATCCAATTTCCTTCGTGACTACCTGTACATTCCCCTCGGTGGCAGTCGTCGGGGACAAGTACGCCGTTATACTAACCTTATAATTACCATGTTACTGGGTGGATTATGGCACGGGGCAGGCTGGACGTATGTGATATGGGGTGGATTGCACGGTATGTATTTATCCATTAATCATTGGTGGCGTAAATTGAATATGCCATTACCCAAGCTATTAGCGTGGATCGTAACATTTTTTGCAGTTATCTTGGCATGGGTATTATTTCGATCAAGCAGCTTACCAGAAGCAATTCAACTTGTCCAAACAATGATAGGAATAAATGGTGTTATATTACCTGGTGAAGCTCAAGGTAAATTGTCAGTATTAACCCACCTTGGATTACAACTTAAGTCTTGGAAAGATTTAAGTTATTTGCCCAACATTAATGGCAGTAAAACGTTAAGTTTAGTTGTTTTAGTAGCACTAAGCTTTTGTGTAACATTTATGCCCAATACCCAGCAAATTCTGCAAAAGCTGAAACCTAGATGGTGGTGGGCAGCGTGGGTGGGTGTCTTAGCGAGTTTTTCTTTGCTCTCACTCAATCGTGTATCCGAATTCCTATACTTTCAGTTCTAATCTAAAACTATAAATTACCAATCATTCAGAAACCCTAATGTTAGTTTATAATCACACAAAACACATCCATACTTCTTAGTTACTTTGCTCTGTCTCCTGTTCCCTTTCTCTACTCTCGTGAGTATTACATCTCCCAGGAAAACGCCATACACTTGAATCAGGATGAAATGAAACTATCTACTCAATTAAGATCTGAACGTTCTAAAAATTTTTCCAAATCCCAAAGACATCATTTCTGGATAAAATCCTATCGTTGGTTTAATTTGGTATTTTTTATCGCTGCTTTGACTCCTTTAATATCAGTAGGATTATTCAATATGATTATTGATCCTTACGATATATTCAATACTCCGGATTTTTTGGGGATTAACGATTCAAAACCACATAAAGATAAAAATGATCGACTCTTTAAAGCAACCGATGTTATCCGAATTAAACCTGTAACCGTTTTTCTCGGTTCATCCCGAACTAAACAGGCATTAAATCCGAGTCATTCAGCCCTAAAGAATGAACAGCCTGCCTATAATTTAGCCATTAACGGACCTAACGCTTATGAAGTGCGCCGTTACTTAGAACATGCAATTGCAAATCAGAAAAACATAAAAACAGTGGTATTTGGTGTAGACTTTTCTATGTTTAATTCGTCTTTAATGAATCAACCCACTTTTTCCGAAAAGAGACTAGAGAAAAGTTCCTTGGCACTGGAAGATTTTCTGAATTCTACATTTTCTTTAGATGCCCTGTTCGCCAGTCGAGAAACAGTCGTTGCCAGTTTAGCTGATGCCAAGGAAAATGATAATTATGGTGACAATGGCTTTATGCCTAATCGTAAGCTCGCGCCGGATGAAACGGAATGGAGATTTAATGGAGGAATAGAACTTTACTTTGACTTCCATTCAGATTATCAGTTTTCTGAGCAATATTTCTCTGATTTGAAAAAAATTGTAGAACTTTGCGAAGAATATGGTGTAGACTTAAAAGTATTTATTTCTCCATCCCACGCTACCCAATGGGAAGCCATTCGTGCTACTGGACGTTGGCAAACCTTTGAACAATGGAAACGAAAACTTGTAAAAATTGTTCCGGTTTGGGATTTTTCGGGCTACAACAGTATTACCACAGAAGTTATCAATGATACGATGCAAAATTATGCAGATAACTCTCACTACACTGAAAAAGTAGGTAATTTAGTCCTCAATCGTATTTTTTCACATAATGAAAATACCGTAACTAAGGATTTTGGCATCTTGATTACACCTCAAAATATAGAGTCCCATTTGAATAAAATTAATGAAGATAGAGAATTATGGGCAGAAGAAAATCCTGATGAGGTAAGATTAGTGCTAGATATTAATAGAAAAATGAAGCAAAAGGAAATACAATGAACTTGCTACTTGCTCCATATCGGTAAAAATGTGATTATGAACAATCCTCTGGTTCTCAGCGTTCTGATTTTCATCTCCGTCTCCTTAAACTCGCTCGGTCAAAGCCTTCTAAAACTAGGAGCTGGTCAGAATCCTCTAAATCTTTATCTATTCGGAGGTATTACGGCTTATGCAGTGAGTACAGTATTTTATGTGCTCGTTTTGGGTAAACTTAATTTATCCTTGGTTTATCCCTTAGTTATTGGATTAACCATTACAGCAACCACTTTATCGGGAACGATCCTTTTAAAAGAACATGTTCCCTATACGCACTGGGTAGGCATTGGTTTAATATTGAGTGGAATTTGCGCGATCGCTTTTGGCAGAATTTCCTAAACCGATTAAAGTGAAAAGATAGAGAATATTTATTAATAGATCCTAAAAATAAAGCTGCCCTTACACAGCAAGCTGACATCATTCTATTAATAAAATTACTGAAATTTTCTCTACACCCCGCACCTGTTCCCTACGCCCAAGATGCTATGAAAAACCAGATGAACAGAAGTTTGCTCCTAAAAATGATCTGTGTTACATTCTGTCGGAGAATTGCTATCATTCAAAAACTCAGGCTAAATTTGGAAAACTGGGACTTGAGAAATGACGGATTCATTACCGTTTGAGACCTATCAAGCAAAAATCCTTTCATCAAATCCACTGGCGTTATCGGTAGTTGTACCCATTTACAATGAAGTCGCTAGTATACCCCACCTAGTTGACGCCGTAGCAACGAGTTTAAAAGCCAATCAGCTTGCCTACGAAATTGTCTGTGTCGATGATGGTTCCCAAGATGGTTCCACAGAACTCCTCTTGGAGTTAGCACGCAGCCGCCCGGACTTAAAAGCGGTGATTCTCCGCCGAAATTACGGTCAAACCGCCGCCATGTCAGCCGGATTTAAACATGCTCAAGGTCGCGTTATTGTGATGATAGATGGCGACTTGCAAAATGATCCGGCTGATATTCCCGCCTTACTCGCCAAAATAGAAGAAGGGTATGATTTAGTCAGTGGTTGGCGCAAAGAAAGACAAGATGCGGCGTTAACTCGACTCCTCCCCTCTAAAATTGCTAATTGGCTTATTGGAAAGGTAACTGGCGTCAAATTACATGATTATGGGTGTTCCCTGAAAGCCTACCGTTCTGAACTGGTGGCGGATATGAATCTCTATGGCGAGTTACATCGATTCTTGCCAGCGTTAGCTTACATTGAGGGAGCCAGAATTAGCGAAATTCCCGTGCGACATCATGCCCGTCGTTATGGTACAAGTAAGTATGGATTGGGGCGAACGTTTCGTGTGGTGATGGATTTATTGACCGTATTTTTTATGAAAAAATTCCTCACTCGCCCCATGCATGTCTTTGGACTATTCGGCTTGCTTTCCTTCGGTGTCGGATTGTTCCTAGGGTTATATTTAACCTTACTTAAACTCGGTTTTGGACAGCAGATTGGTGACCGACCTTTGCTGATTTTAGCTGTTGTTCTGTTATTAGCAGGCGTCCAGTTATTTAGCTTTGGTCTGTTAGCAGAAGTGTTAATGCGAACCTACCACGAGTCCCAAGGGCGACCAATCTATCGAGTGCGGGAGGTAGTAGGAGGGATGAGGGACGTGTAGGGTGTGGGGTATGGGGTGTCGGGTATGGGGTATGGGGTGTCGGGTGTCGGGTATGGGGTGTCGGGTGTGGGGTATGGGGTGTCGGGAACGATTGAACCCGCCCTTATTTCCGTTGATTCGCCTTCCTCTGGATCATTTATCTTTTAGAAGTCTTTTCCATACGTTCACTTAAAATTGCCAGTCCAGCGGCGCTGATTTCTGCCAGAATACTAACAAGGCGAAATAAGGCAACCCCTGTAAGGATGAGACCTTTAGGCAACTGCTGATCTAAAAGCGCGATCGCGGTGGCTTCAAATACGCCTAAACCTCCCGGTGCGCCAGGTACGACTAATCCCAGTAACCAGGCGAAACTAAACGCACTCAGTAGCGACGGGATCTGACTCGGAGTAATTGATCCTATCGCCAGTAAGGTAAATAAAAATCCGGTTCCCCGAAATCCCAAAAAACCCATTTCACCCAACAATGGCAATAAGGGATAGTGTTCAATGGTGAACTCTTCCGTATCTGTGACCTTCTTGGAACGGCTTAAACGTTGAACAATAGGATTAAGAACTCGCGGATGAACTCCCAGCAACACCACGGCTAAACCCACAAATTTTAAACCCAATATCCGGCTATCAGATGCCATATTAACCCAACCCAATCCACCACTAATTAAGGCAATCGCTAACGCAGAAGCTGCCATTAACAGGGGTTCGAGCAACACGCTGATACTAGCAGCCCCCACGGAACCTCCTGCCCGCATTACGGCGGAAATTCGACCATAGAAATGCCAGACATTGCCGGGTAAATATTTAGCAACGTTTGTTTTCAGATAAACTTGTAGCGCTAAACGCTGTCCAATGGGTTGTTTAAATGCCTGTAGAATCCACGTCCAAACCCAACCCGACCAAATATGTGCCAGAAGCGTCACCAAGAGTGCGATCGCCAGCATCGTCCACCCTTGGGGATCAATGCGAATTCCAACAACGTCTCGCCAATGATCTTTAAAAGCTTTGGCGATAAAAAATAGCGTCCCGCCCAGAATGACCCAGCGAATGTAGGGTTTTATCGATGACCAGATTTTTTTCATGGGCTAGGGGGGAAGCTGGGGGAGCATAGGGAAGCTGGGGGAGCTGGGGGAGCTGGGGAAGCTGGGGGAGCTGGGGAAGCTGGATAGGGAAGCTGGGGGAGCTGGGGGAGCTGGGGAAGCTGGGGAAGCTGGGAAGTTAACTCAAAATTCTACCTTACCTGTTCCCTGTTCCCTGTTCCCTGTTCCCTCTCCATAAAACTTATTCAGCAGACCCTATTTACTGATTGAATCAGCGAGCTTGGCTATAGATTCTTCAACGATTGTAGCGGCTGCATCCACTTCTTCCGCCGAGACAATCAAAGGCGGGACAAAGCGCACCACATTGGGACCTGCGGGGACTAACAGCAATCCTTGCTCCATCGCCGCTTTCACCACATCCACCGCCGTAAGTTCCACATCCGCGTTCAACTCCATCCCATTAATCAGTCCCCAACCGCGCACCTCAGTAATGAGCTGGGGATAGTTCATCGCGATCGCTCTCAAACGAGTCCGCAACTGTTCACCCCGTTCCTGAACGTTTTGCAGAATACCGTCCCGTTCCAACGTCTGAGCCACGGTTAAAGCCGTCGCACAAGCCAAAGGATTTCCGCCAAAGGTACTCGCGTGATCCCCAGGTTGAAAAACATTACAAAATTGCTTACACAACATCGCCCCAATCGGAACACCGCCCGCTAATCCCTTAGCGCTGGTAAAAATATCTGGCTCAATCCCTAAATTCTCATATCCCCAATACTTACCCGTGCGACCCATCCCCACTTGCACTTCGTCTAAAATCAGCAGGATACCCGTCTCGTCACAGATTTTCCGCAAGCGCAGGAAGTACTCCAACTCTCCTGGACGCACACCCCCTTCTCCTTGCAGGGGTTCCAGCATCACCGCTGCTACTCGTTGATCCCCTTCATCCAATTCTCCGATCGCATCTTCCATGGCACCGATATCGTTATACGGCACATAGTAGAATCCTGGCACCAAGGGGTCAAAATTCTTTTGATACTTGGGCTGACCCGTAGCTGTAATCGTTGCTAACGTGCGTCCGTGGAAACTGGCGTTCGCCGTCAAAATTACAGGTTTATCAATTTCTAGAACCGTGTGAGCGTATTTCCGAGCCAATTTAATCGCCCCTTCATTCGCCTCCGCACCCGAGTTACAGAAAAAGACGCGATCGGCACAGGAATGCTCAATCATCCACTGAGCTAATTCTCCTTGCGGGGGAATATAGTACAGATTAGAAACATGGTGCAGCGTTTTGATTTGCTGCGTCACCGTTTCGATCACAGCCGGATGAGCGTGACCCAAGGTACAGGTAGCGATCCCAGCGACAAAATCGAGATAATCACGTCCGGCTGTATCCCAAACTCGACAACCCGTACCCCGTTCTAGGGCGATAGGGAAACGATTATATGTTCCCATCACGTTAGTATCGAAATCCTTGGGATTGTATGCAGTCGATACACCCTCTGCTGATTCAGCAGGAATTCCGGGATTCTCGACGAGAGTTGGTTTGGTCACGAACATTATCTCCTAATTTGATTGGTCATTTTTCAGGGAATAGGGAACAGGGAATAGGCAATCGGCAATCGGCAATGGGCAATCGGCAATCGGCAATCGGCAATAGGTAAGGTAGAGTTTTGAGTTAACTTCCCCAGCTTCCCCAACTCCCCCAGCTCCCCCAGCTTCCCCAGCTTCCCCAACTCCCCCAGCTTCCCCAGCTCCTCTGCTCCCCCAGCTCCCTCTGCTTATTTTCACCCGATCGGTAGAGAGTAAAACAGCCCCCTGTATGAGATTCTGTATATAGCCCATTGAGTTTGCCGCTATAATCCATACATCTATGCTGTTCAATATTTTGTAATCAGGGCAACAACTAGCCAAATTGCTTCTGGTAGCCTTAGAATCAGTATTTTCTAATCCTAAACATAGAGAAGGTATCGAGATGGGGGTGCGCCTTGAATAGCGACTCTCACTCAAATCATCTCTTATGTTGTGTTGAGCTGTACAGCCCGTAGCTACAGCCAGTGTTGAAAAATTTTCATTGACAGTACCCATTTATATTCAGTCCATCTGCCCAATCTGTCTAGTTCAATCTGTCTAACTGACCGATTGCCTAAAAACCCAATCACAAGCTTTCATAACACTCCTACTTCAAACCTAACTATGACTATCGCACAATTGAACCCAACTGCTACTCGTCAGTTTACAGAAGATACGGATTTTTCTCACCCTCAGAGTGAGCAAATCTCAGATAATGACCAAAATCAGGTCGAAGTCGAATTTTCCGAAACAGAGACTCGTGCCGGAAAAACCCGACAATCTGGCTACCATAAAACTAGCTCTGATGATACAGTAGGAGCCTTCTTCAAGGAGATGGCGCGTTACCCCTTACTGAAGCCAGAAGAAGAGATTGAGTTAGCCACTCAGGTTCAATTCTTGGTCGAAATGAACGAGACGACTGAACGCTTACACCAGGAATTAGGGCGCAAACCGACGAACGCTGAACTGGCTCAAGCTTTAGATCTGACCGAACGTCAATTTGAAAATCGCCTCTACCGAGGACAGATATCTAAGCGTAAAATGATTCGTTCCAACTTACGCTTAGTCGTTTCCATCGCCAAGCGTTATCTTAACCGGGGAGTTCCTTTCCTGGATTTGATTCAAGAAGGCGCATTAGGACTCAATCGGGCGGCGGAGAAGTTCGATCCCGCCAAAGGTTACAAATTCTCCACCTATGCGTATTGGTGGATTCGTCAGGCGATTACCCGTACCATTGCCAACGACGCCCGTACCATTCGCTTACCGATTCACATTGTCGAAAAGCTGAATAAGCTGAAAAAAGTGCAACGGGAACTCAAGCAGAAACTGCAACGGACTCCCGACGAAACCGAACTCGCAGAAGCCTTAGACATTAGCCGCACTAACTTGCGTCAGTTGTTACAATTACGTCGGCGATCGCTCTCTCTCAACCATCGGGTGGGTAAAGGCGAAGATACAGAACTCGTGGATTTGCTAGAAGACAACGATTTGCACTTGCCCGAACAGCAGATGAGCGAATCCATGATGCGTCAAGAGATTTCCGATGTCTTGAGTGATGTTCTCACCGAACGGGAAAAGGATGTCATTTCTCTGCGCTATGGATTAGCGACGCCTGAATCCTACACCTTAGAGGAAGTCGGCAGCATGTTCAACCTTTCCCGCGAAAGGGTACGTCAGATTCAGAGTAAAGCCATGCGGAAGCTGCGCCGTCCTCAAGTTGCTCGCCGCCTACAAGGGTGGTTAAGTTAGGATTGGTTTGTAGTAAGCGCTTTAGCGCTGATGGCACGCTTCGTGCTAACTACCAACCATGAATAAGCTAAAGATACGACCAGCTACCCCAACGGATGTGCCAGTGCTGTTTGAACTCATTCAAGCACTGGCTGAGTGTCAGGAACCCCACGGCTATAGGTTCCGGAGGCTTGAATAAAGTCTATACCTGACCAGCCTAAGTGCTTAGCGCACTACGTTAACGGTAAGCGTTAAAGTTCCTACCTTGGGATGCGTGCCAGTCCCATGCTCTAGAACCGAGTGGTTAAACAGGTGTACAAGGGTTAAGAAGCGTGCTACTTGGAAAGTACCGACCGTTAACTTATGCGAGGCAAACGTCACCCCGGAAACGGGAGTTAGGGGCAACCATACCCCACCCCTATGCGTACAGGTCGAAAGCTTTGAGCTTGTAATTGCCCAGCGAAAGACAAATGCAAAGTGTTACCGAAGTAATTAAATCCAAGGCGGTAGGGATTTTAACTTTTTCTTAAATGCAGTTTTGTACATGGGAAATGGAGCCGATGCACTTTCTAAAATAGGGAGTCCTGTCGGACTGCTATTTATGTAAGAGGGCGAATTCCTCCCCATACATAAATGACAGGGGTTTCCATTCGCCCTCTTACCAACTCTAATTTTCGATGATTTGGGTGAATGAGCAGGTTGATCCCGGAGGTCTGATTTATTCGTGCATCGCTTGTCGTGACGAGGATCAAGCCAAAGACTGCCACGAATCGTTCCAGGAGAACTTGACAGATGAGCAAAAATCAGCAGGTTGGGTAGCGCGTCTGAGAACCGTCAGTTCCTGGGATGAGGTGCCAGTCAATGCGTTGAAGCTGGACTGAGGATGTTTGTACATTCCGGGATTGTAGGGGCGCACCGACGTGCGCCCAAAAAACTACAAACGGGATTTATGAGGTAAATTAGTTTAAAGTCGATATCCTGATGGGCTTTAACGGGGGCTGTATGAAGGGATTGTTCAGAGGCAAGGAGACACGCGATCGCTAGTGGTATTCTTCTCAGTTTAAAATCAGAGGATTGAACAAAAGCTACCCAAGGACAAATAACAAATGACCAATGACGCAAGAACTGATAATTGAGGCTGGTCGCACCGAACAGCAATATTGGAAAGACTTGTGGCGTTACCGGGAATTGTTCTACTTTCTGGCATGGCGAGATATCCTGGTACGATACAAGCAAACCATCATTGGCATAGCCTGGGCATTAATTCGCCCCTTTTTAACAATGGTGGTATTTACGATAGTTTTTGGTAAACTAGCTAAGTTACCGTCTGAAGGCGTTCCCTATCCGATTTTGGTATTTGCTGCAATGCTACCCTGGCAGTTTTTTTCCAATGCTCTTTCCGGGTGCAGCAATAGTTTGATTAGCAATGCCAATTTAATCGCCAAGGTCTACTTCCCCCGCTTAATTGTGCCAGCCAGTGCCGTGATTGTCAGCTTTGTAGATTTTATGATATCGGGGATAATTTTGATAGGCTTAATGGCATGGTATGATTTCTTACCCAGTTGGCGAATTTTGACACTACCATTTTTTATTATAATTGCGTTTGCGGCATCAATGGGGGCAGGGTTATGGCTAGCGGCGCTGAATGTGAAGTATCGGGATTTTCGCTATATTGTCCCGTTTATCGTACAGTTTGGTTTGTATATTTCCCCTGTGGGATTTAGTAGCACGATTGTGCCTCAAGAGTGGCGATTAGTTTATTCACTCAATCCTATGGTTGGGGTAATCGATGGGTTTCGTTGGGCAATTTTAGGCGGGGAAGCTAGAATTTACCTGCCAGGATTTCTACTTTCATTGGGATTGGTTGTTGGAGTATTGGCGAGTGGGGCGTGGTATTTTCGTAAGGTAGAACGGACGTTTGCGGATGTAATCTAGGTATTTTCAGTGGATAAGCTAACTAGATAATGGGTAATGTCTGACACAGTGATTCAGGTCGAGAATCTCGGTAAAAAGTATATGATTGGACACCAGCAGCAGGAACGTTACACGGCGCTGCGGGATGTGATGGCTAATGGGGCGAAGTTTCTCGGACAACGGTTGCTGAAACCTTGGGGAAAACAGAGTGCTAACCCGGCGTATGAGGAGTTTTGGGCGCTGAAGGATATATCATTCGAGGTCAAGCAGGGTGATAGAATTGGGATTATTGGGCGTAACGGGGCAGGAAAATCAACACTATTAAAGATTTTAAGTCGGATTACAGAACCCACAACGGGGAGGATTCGGATTAAAGGGCGAGTAGCAAGTTTATTGGAGGTAGGGACAGGATTTCACCCGGAGTTGACGGGACGAGAAAATATTTATCTAAATGGCGCGATTCTAGGGATGAGTAAGGCGGAGATTAAGCGCAAATTTGATGAAATTGTTGACTTTGCTGGAATTGAAAAGTTTTTAGACACGCCAGTTAAGCGGTATTCGTCGGGAATGTATGTGCGATTAGCGTTTGCGGTGGCGGCGCATTTGGAACCGGAAATTTTAATTGTGGATGAGGTGCTAGCGGTAGGGGATGTTCAGTTTCAGAAAAAGTGTTTGGGAAAGATGGAGGACGTGGGAAAGGAAGGAAGAACCGTGCTACTTGTAAGTCATAATATAGGCATGATACGCTCTCTTTGCCAAAAAGGTATTCTCTTGTCTAAGGGAAATCTGATCAGAGAGGGAATAATAGAAGCTATCATAACAGACTATTTATCGAGAAGTTCTGTTGATGATCAAGAAACAAATGGAGAAATTATATGGTCGATCAATTGTAATGCTCCTGGCAGTAAGGAAATTAAATTACGTAGCATTCGTTTGTTGGGAGAGACAGGTAAACCTCAAAGCACTTTTGACGTAGAAAATCCCATTACAGTGGAAATTATCTATGAAGTATTTCAAGTTTTACGTGGTATGCGTATCGTCTTGCAACTTATTAATCAAGAAGGTGTGATTGCCTTTGCCTCTACGGATCATTGCCAAAGAGATGAAGATATAAGTTCGGGTTGCTATAAAACTATATGTAAAATTCCAGGAGGATTACTTAATAAGGAAAAATATAAAATAAAAATTCATGTAGGAATCCCAAATATCAAAGTATTGATTCCTGGTCAAGAATTTATTTCTTTTTTAGCAACAGGTGCAGGGAACCATGGTTCGTACTTAGCCGAAAAATGGCCCGGAGTATTAGCTCCAAAGCTGGAATGGCGAAGTTGTTTTTTAGATAAAATAGTTAATTAAGTAGGTGGACACAATTAAAGTTAACGGTGGAGAACTCGCTGTCGCGAGAAGCAAACTACGTCATTCGTCATTTGTAAGGGGTTGAGTGCTATTTACCAAACTTAATACAGTGCAGTTTTCTTTTGTCCGACTACTTAAAATAATAACAACGATTAAACATGTTCATTGTTGACCGATTAAAAAAAAGCATTAATTCACAAAAAAAAAGAGAATTAAAAAGAAAAATATATTTACCTAAAAAGATATATTCAGATGATATGTTTCTGGTGTCTTATCCAAAATCAGGAAATACATGGATACGTTTTTTGTTAGCAAGTGTTTTAAAACAAGAGAATGATATAGATTTTCACACAATTCAAACACTTATTCCGGAAATTGGTCGCAATAATGAAGCTATTAATAAATTGGAGCGACCTCGTATAATCAAGTCTCATGCCACCTACCTGAAATATCCTAAAGTTATATATTTGGTTAGAGATGGTAGAGATGTCTACGTATCCTACTATTTTTATAGGTTAAAGCGACTGCCACAAGAAACGACATTTCGAGATTTTTTGGCACGACAAGATCATTATCCATGTTTGTGGGGAGAACATGTACAATCTTGGCTATTTAACCAAAATAAAAAGTCTAATATTTTGTTAATTAAATATGAAGATCTTCTCTGGGATTGTTTTGAGCAACTCAAGAGAATAGTAAATTTCATTGGCATTGAAGCCACAGAAGAGCAACTCAAACATGCTGTAAAATTTTGTAAGTTTGAAAATATGCGACAGTTAGAGATTGAAAGAGGACGTCCGTATAAAGAAGAGGAAAAAGGACCAGATATTTTTTTGCAGCAGGGTAAAAAGGGAAATTGGCGAGAGTTTTTTGGTCGAGAAGAAAAAGCTATTTTTAAAGCAAGAGAAGGTAAAGTTTTAATGAGGCTAGGTTATGAGAAAAATAATAATTGGTAAAATTGGGTCATGAAAGTTTTACGGATCAACCAATCCGATATTTCTGGGGGAGCCGCGATCGCAGTCTATCGATTGCATCAAGGTTTGTTGGCTCAAGGCATTGACTCACGATTTTTAGTCAACTTCGTTAATACGAGTAGTCCTCGCGTAGATACTATCCCTTCTAGGCGTCGCCTCGACTATCAATTGCTGCGGATTACACGACCTTTGGGGTTTAATGATATTCATTTAACCAGTACTTTTGACATTCTCAAGCATCCATTTTATCAAGAGGCAGATCTCCTCCACTTTCATAACTTGCATGGTGGCTACTTTAATTATCTAGCCCTTCCCTCATTAACCCAAAATAAGCCCTCGATTCTTACCTTACACGATATGTGGGCAATTACGGGACATTGTGCTTATAGTTTTGAGTGCGATCGCTGGAAAATTGGTTGTGGTCAATGTCCTTATCCTGATACCTATCCAGCTATCCAGAAAGATAGTACGCGCTGGGAGTGGAAGCTGAAACGTTGGGTTTACAACCGCTCAAATTTACAGGCTGTTGTGACGACTAGTCGCTGGCACGCTAAACAAGCTCAGGAAAGTATGCTCAACCCTGTGCCAGTTTATCGTATCCCCCCTGGTTTGGATACACAAGCCTATCAGCCTCTCGATCCTGAACAGTGTAGAGTACTATTGGGGATATCGACTGATAAAAAAGTACTCATGTTTGCTGCTGCCAAACTGAACGATCCGCGCAAGGGTGGCGATTTGCTGATAAAAGTGCTACAAAACTTGCCCAAATCTTTAAAAACTGAAACAATACTACTAACTCTGGGTAATGGGGGGGAAACTGTCGCTGAGACAGTGGGGATACCCACGATCAATCTTGGCTTTGTCGGTAGCGATCGCTTAAAATCAGTTGCATATTCGGCGGCTGACTTGTTCCTCTTTCCCACTCGCGCTGATAACTTTGGACTGGTGGCACAGGAAGCCATGGCTTGTGGCACGCCAACGGTATCCTTTAAAATTGGCGGAGTTCCTGATTTGGTGCGTCCAGGTATCACAGGCTATTTAGCTGAACCGGAGGATGTTTCGGATTTTTATCAGGGTATTGTTCAATTGCTCGAAGACCGAAATCTGCGGGAACGGCTAAGTCAAAAGGGTCGCCAAGTTGTCATTGAAGAGTATCAATTAGAAGTTTATGCTCAGCGATACGCGGAACTTTATCGTCAGATTTTATCCAGCTAAGGTGTGATTACCTGAATTTTGTAAAATGTCTCGTAATTTTATTTAAATTAATTTATATAAATTAATTTAAATAATACCTTGATTTCAGTATTAGTTCGGATTTAACAAGCCGAAATTGTGGGATACTTTAGACATAATCGAAAAAGGTGAATCAAGATGGCACGAATAACAGGGAATGATTTAGACAACCTTTTAGATGCAGTAGCATTGGGTTTTGGTGGAGACGATAACACCATTGTTGGTGGTTTAGGTAGAGATACGCTGATTGGAGGTGACGGTAATGACACACTGATTGGTGGTGTTGACCGAGACTTTATGGAGGGAGGTGACGGCGATGACACCTACTTTGTTGACGGCGATGACAGGTTATTTGATGTTACGGAAAATGCCAATCAGGGTTTTGATACTGTCATCTCCCCTGTAAGCTGGACGCTGGGTGCTAATTTCGAGAAACTAATTCTGGCGGGAAATAGCGATATCCAGGGTACGGGTAACGATCTGGACAATACGATTATAGGTAATTTCGGTAACAACATACTTAGGGGTTTAGGAGGTAATGACATCCTTAAGGGTCGAGATGGTAACGATAGGTTGGAGGGAGCCTCAGGCAATGACAACCTTGATGGTGGACTAGGCGATGATATATTAGTGGGGGGGGCTGGCACTGACCGATACTTTGTTGACAGTACAAATGATCAAATTTTTGAGCAGGCGGGTGGGGGAATCGATCTCGTCTTTGCTAGTGTTGAAGACTATACGCTGAGTGATAACGTTGAGAATCTATTCCTCAGTCCTGGGGTTATACGGGGTACTGGTAGCAATGATGACAACTACATTCAAGGGAATACGGAAGATAACATCCTGAATGGTGGTGGCGGTGATGATTTCCTAAATGGTCGCAGAGGTAATAATATCCTGAATGGTGGTGAGGGAAATGACAGACTTGATGGGGGTAGCGGCATCAATATCCTAAATGGCGGTTTAGGTAATGACCAATACTTTGTGAGAAATGCAGGTGATGCCATTAATGAGAACACTGGAGAGGGAATTGATACTGTCAACTCACTGTTAGTGAACTATGATTTGCCTAGTACTGAGGAAGTAGAGAACCTGGTTCTGGTTCAAGTTGATCCACTGAACCTCTTAGATCCCCCAGTGGCAGTTACAGGAACAGGTAACGGCTTAGCCAATAAGCTCACAGGGAATTCTCTGGACAATACTCTGACTGGTGGTGGCGGTAACGACACCCTTGATGGTGGTGAGGGTGTAGACGAATTAAATGGTGGTGACGATGATGACATCCTTAATGGTGGGGAAGGTAGTGACACCCTGAATGGGGATGCAGGAGATGATCTCCTCAACGGGGATGCAGGGGAGGATGAACTTAACGGTGGCGAAGGGGATGACAAGCTAAGGGGGGGTGATGACGATGATATCTTGAATGGAGGGGATGGCGCCGATGACTTGAGGGGTGATGCCGGCAATGATACCCTCAACGGTGGCGCAGGAGATGATCAGCTTGATGGAGGCGATGGCATTGACATCTTAACCGGGGGGGCTGGTAATGACGTATTAGTTGGAGGTGCAGGCGATGATATTCTGAGTGGCGATCTTGGAGCAGCGGGAGGAGTTGACCGTATGTTTGGCGGTGTAGGAGCTGATTTATTTATTCTTGGGGACACGATGAATTTTTACGATGATGGAGATCCGCTCACCAGAGGGATTACTGACTACGTTATTATCCAGGATTTTGAGGCGGGAGCGGATCAAATTCAGCTTGCAGGCGCGATTGGAGACTATCTGATTCAAATCCAAGGAGTTGACAACGTAAAAATCCGTACCAATGAAGCAACACCTGATCTCATTGCCATAATCCAGAACACCACTGTAAATGAGGTTGAAAATGCCATCATATAAAGCTAAGGCTTCTGAATGATCCGTTATCAGGAAACTAACTATCTTAACGGTTGCCAGAATTTAGTGGTGAATATTTAAATATAATTAAGCAAAAGGGAGAAATGACTTGAGGGTCTTGCTCATCTCTTCAGTGTTGCCAAGAGATACCATCGGAGGAGAGCTAGTGCTTTATCGGCACTTCTCGCGGTGGTCAGAATTAAGTTTGGCGATCGCTACAGAACCTGCACAGTGCTTAATCGGTGAACAGATTATAGAGATTCGCGCCAATCAACTCCTCTCTCGACTGACAAAAACTCGGATCGGCAGATTAGCGCATAGTATTCGCCAGTGTTTTGATGGGTTTTATGACCTGAGTAAACTTCGGCAGCAGCTCCAACATAAAAAGCCTGAGTTAATTCTTACAGTAGCTCACGGTGAGTTATGCTGGTGCGCTCAATATATTGCTCAAACGTATAGGATTCCCCTAATCACATTCTTTCATGATTGGTGGCCTGATCTGGCTTACGTCCATTCTTGGACAAGGGTAATTCTCGAACGTCGATTTAAGCAGCTTTACCAGCACAGCCAACTGGCATTTTGTGTCACTGAAGCAATGCGACAAAGGTTGGGAGGGCATCAAAATGCACGGGTACTATTTCCAATTCCTGATCAATTTATGCTCGACAAATCTCAACAAGTGAAAACTCAAGAAGAACATTTTAAACTTATTTATGCCGGTAATCTTTCCGGTATTTACAAGCCGATGCTACTATCTTTGTGTAAGTTATTGCCGGGGATTTCTGAACTCAAGTTAAAGTTATTTGGTCTACCACCTGATTGGACTGAGTTACCAGTACAGCAGCTTCAAGTCCAAAAAATATACGGTGGTTTTATCCCCAGAAAAATGTTGATTTATGAACTTTGTCAGGCAAGTGCTTTACTGTTAACCATGTCTTTCGACCAGCGAGAGCAGAAGCGGACACAGATGAGTTTTCCTTCTAAACTTGTAGAGTATTGTCAATTTGGTAAGCCAATTATTATTTGGGGACCAGACTACTGTTCAGCCGTTCAGTGGGGACGTCAGTATGAGTCGGCGTTGGTAGTGACATCCCCGTCAGCAAAAGATTTGGTGGAAGCAATAAAAGAACTAGCACATAAGCCATTAGAGCAAAAACGTCTTGGAGACAAAGCATCACAAATGGCACGAGGAATGTTTAACCCAGAAAAAATTCAGCAGCAGTTCATTGAAAGTATTCAGCAAATCTCTGGCATAAAAGGGTAGAAAACGCTATATTTGACTAGTTATATTTATAAAAAAATATATGTTACCCCATCGCGTTAGTTATTTTATAGATCGCTTATTACTGATTACGTTAAATAATATACCGATTCGCTTGATGAGGAGATTTTTTAGGCTATTACAAACTCATCCGAATTTAACAGATAAATGGGGATACTACATTCGTCAATTTCATTATTATGAACCCTTTCCTGAATTTTCAAAAATTCATCGAGAGCAAGTTCTTAAGAGACGCTATTCAGATGGCATCAATTGGCAGTTAAACCATCAATTAGAATTAATTAAAAGACTTAGTGTTTACAAGGACGAAATCCCAAAACTAGCTAATCAAAAAAATCCAGCTTTAAACTTCGATTTCTTTAACGATTTATACCGTGAACTTGATGCAGCAATTTACTACAGTATCCTGCGAGATATTAAACCAGCAACAGTTATAGAAATTGGGTCAGGATATTCAACTCAAATTGCGGCTAGGGCAATCTCTGCCAATCAGCAAGAAGGGAAGGATGGGAAAATGATTTGTATCGAACCTTATCCTCAGCCAATGCTGACCCAAATGAATCAGGATTTAGAAATAATCATTCAAAAATTAGAAACGATTGAACTCAGTTTTTTTAAGCAGTTATGTGCTGGTGATATTCTTTTCATCGATTCCACTCACACCGTTAAATTCGGCAGTGATGTCTTCCGAGAAATTCTCGAAATTCTGCCCAGGCTTGTCAGTGGAGTTTGGATTCACTTTCACGACATATTCTTTCCCTACGACTATCCACCGAAATGGCTGATTGAGGAGCGTCGAGCTTGGAATGAACAATATATGCTTGAAGCCTTTTTAGCCTACAATTCCCAATTTGAAGTGATTTTAGCTAATCATTGGTTAGCCGTAGACTATCCCCAGGAAGTCGCCCAAATTTGGCCCGGAGTTCTTAAATGGGAAGAACCTTATCATAAATGTGGCAGTCTTTGGCTCCGCAAAAAGTAGCGATAATGGAGATTTGCTAATGCCCACTGTCTCTATTATTACCCCTCTTTACAACAAGGCAGCTTATATTACTAACACCATTTTGTCGGTTCTTAACCAAACGTATTTTGACTGGGAAATGCTCATCGTGGATAATGGATCAACAGATGGCAGTTGGGAGATAGTCCAACAAGTACAAGATTCACGTATCCAGATTATGCAGTCTCTAAAACCAGGACCAGGAGCAGCTCGTAACTACGGATTGACTCATGCTCAAGGGGAATGGATTCAGTTTTTAGATGCAGATGATTTGCTGACACCTAATCATTTAGAAGAACAGCTAGCCGTCGCCCGAACCAATCCCCACGCTGAGATTATTGTCGGCTATTGGCAAGAATTTACTGATGAGAATCCCACAGAAAGGATAGTCAAACAGCCCTCAGGGATCGGACAACCCATTGAAGTGCTACGAAATAGTGCGATCGCCTTTGTTCCTTGGGCTGTTCATGCTGCTTTGGTCAAACGCTCTGCTTTATCGGCGGATTGCTACTGGCCCGAGCAACTCGACCAGTATTTAGGTGAAGATATTGCCTTTTGGTTTCCATTGATTAATCAATGCCAAGTAGCTTATGGACAGTGCCAAGGAGCATTATATCGTATCCATACTGTCCAATGTCGCACTCAAAAATTAAATCCTGAAAAGTGGTTTACAGGGGTTCATGCCGCGATTAAGTTGAATCAACAGTGGTGGCAAAAGAGTAATCACTCCTATACCCCTGGACAGTGCGAAAATCTGATGCGGGTTTATTCGGAAATCTACTGTTTGGCACAGCAACAGAAATCATCCGACGTTGAATTGCAGGCGTTATCTATGGCATCGGAGTGGTTAAGGGAGTATTTTTGCGTAGTACACAAACCTAAGCTTTCAATGATCATTCGTCGTCTGATTGGAATTAAGCTTTTTTTAATGATCGTTAAACATTTTCGATGAGATACAAAAAAGTTAATCGAGTTGCCCTTTTCTATCCCACTTACCTAAAACACTAATCAGTGTAGTCGAATTCGATGCTAAAATCTCTGAAAAACTGTAACACAAGCTACCAATCACTCCATCTTACAACCAAGGGTGGGTTTTGTTGAGAAGTTATCGGTGACAAGCTGCCTTGAATGCGTCAACCCGCTCCGACAATATGACTTACTACGTCTTTTCACTGCTAATATAACTGTGGTTATGTCAGCCGACGCTCTAGCGCTAGATCTGTATCGTAGAGAATACCTCTACTTTTGCTCATCCTCGTTGTCTAGTTTCAGTGATGATATCAAGCTCTCTCAGAAATTTAGTTTTCAAGCTACGCTACGGCTTCAAAGGAGTTCCTGTTCAAATTGCTGATCAGACTATACGTCTCGATGAGTCCCTCAGGCGTTGGAACATGGAGACAGAGTTGGCAGCTTATCAGATTTTAAGGGAATCCTTAAATCCAGGAGATGTATTCATTGATATTGGGGCAAATTTTGGTTTACATACGCTCTATGCCGCGCAATTAGTCAAACATCAAGGTCATGTATTCGCTTTTGAACCTGTGCCATCAAACCTGAATCTCTTGCAAAAGAATGTAACGTTGAATGGAGTCCAGCACCAGGTTGAAATTGTGCCTCAAGCCCTATCGAATTCAGCGGCATCATTTTTGACATTTTATCTTCCTTCAGAAAAAGTTGCCGTGACAGCTTCCTTTCGCCCCAATTCAGATAACCGTAAAACTATCCAAGTTGCCAATAGTCGTCTCGATGATTATTGGAGTAACATCAACTTACCCGTGCAGTTGATCAAGATTGACGTCGAGGGTGCTGAAGTGGAAGTCCTACGGGGAGCAGAAAAGGTGCTAAAACAATGGCAACCACAGTTACTCATTGAAGTTCATGGATTCGCTTTGCCTAACTTTGGCACCAGTATCAATGAACTGAGAGATTTTCTCAAAACTTTTGGTTATCAAGAACGGTTACTAGAGGGAGAGCAATTTCACGCAGAAAGCTATTTTCAAGCCCTTTATAGTAGCTAGGTCAATCATCTATCGTCTGAAAAACTGCTATGAAATTCGGTATCGTTGTCACGACTATTAACAATGGCAATTTTATCCATGAGTATTATCACCATTTCCAATCTTTTAGCAACGCTGAGAACGTTCATTTCTACGTCGTGGGTGATCTCTCAACCCCAGCCAGTTGCCGTAACCAGATCGAATACTACACCCAGCAGGGTTTACCTTGGTATTACCTAGATCCAAAAACACAAGATGAATTCCTCAAGCCTTTCCCAAAACTTGCCACTGAAATTCCTTGGCAGACCGACAATCGCCGTAATGTGGGGTTTCTTATGGCTTATCGCGATCGCTGTGATGTGATTATTGCCATTGATGATGATAACTATCCAAAAAAAAATGGTCGTTTCTCGCTGGACATTCTACAGTTGGTCAAGACGTTTCTTTTCTCACCGCTATCGGATATAATAGCTGGTTTAATGCCTGTTCGATGATGGAGGTTCAATGTCCAGCTTTGGGACATGGAGAAACGGTTTATGCCAGAGGGTTTCCCTATCAGCGTCGCCACTCCGCCTGTTCCCAAATTGATACAACAACGTCTACAGGGATTGTGGCTATTAATGCAGGTCTTTGGTCGGGAGATCCAGATGTTGATGCGGCTACTCGCTTGGTCACTCGTTGTGTTGCTCAGGAAAAGTTTACCAGTGACTACCTCCTTGCTCCGAACACGCTGATGCCGATCAACACTCAAAATACTGGGATTATGCGAGAGGCTATTCCAGCTTACTATTATGTAAAAATGGGGCATCCTGTCGGCGGGATGAAACTGGATCGGTTTGGGGACATTTTTAGCGGCTTTTTTGTGCAAAAATGTGTTCAAGCAGTAGGACATCGGATCAAGGTAGGCTCTCCAGTTGTGGAGCATCGCCGTTCGCCTCACAATCTCTACCAAGATCTCTGGCATGAATTAGCTGGGATGGTTATTCTTGATGATATGTTACCGCTGCTAGAAGAGCCTTTGCCGCCGACTAAGAGTTATGATGAGGCAGCGATCACTCTGACTGACAAACTTCGAGTATGGACAAGTAAACAAAATAGTTTTCTTTGGGATGACTCACTTCGCACTTATTTTAATAATGTTGCTGATAATATGTTGCTCTGGGTTGAAGCTTGTAGGCAGCTTGACAGTTAGGAGGATATATTACATTTAAGCTTGTCTCTTGGAGCGGCAATTCAATAAAGCTGCTTTTTTTGATCATAATCTTACTTATGAAGTATATCACTCAGCTAGATGGAATTCGGGCTATTTCTATCATTTTTGTATTGATCGGTCACTGGTCTGAACCCCCGATCAAAAATCTTATCCCCTGGGGAAATATAGGAGTTTATACTTTCTTCGTGATCAGCAGTTATCTAATTACGAATATTTTGTTAGAAGTAAAAACTGTAATACCACCCGGTTCAGCTTTTTTGAGTTTTTGGGGACGGAGAATTCTGCGGATTTGTCCCATTTATTATCTCACGCTTACTGTCCTGCTGTTTTGCCAACATCAGCCTGTGTCAGATTACGCGGCGTGGCACTTCACGTTTCTTTCTAATTTCTTAATCATGTCACCCGTAGGATATCAGGGGACTACAGACCATCTTTGGGCTCTTGCTGTCGAAGGTCAGTTTTATCTAATTTGGCCTCTTATAATTTTCTTCATAAGGGACAAATATTTACCTTATGTAATGGGATCATTGCTCCTAATTAGCCCCTTGTGTCGTCTGGCACTTTACCTGCTAGGTATGGGTTCTGTTATTAAAGTGTTTCCCCTCTCCTCTGTAGATTTTTTAGGTATGGGAGCAATTGTTGCATTTAGTCACAAAAATAAACAGTTTATGGGGGTTAATGTTGAACAATTATTAAAGAGGGTTTTTCCTTGGGTGGCTACAGGATTTTTTTTCGTGGAATTGTTCAGGTATTGGGGATATCATAATATCATTTATAATCTCTTTGGCACATCTTGTTTAGTTTTCGGGTTAGGTTGGTTAATTAGCACTGCATCAAGGGGAATGAGTGGACTACCCAAGCGTTTATTAGAATTCAATGGTCTTCGGTTCATTGGGCGTATTTCCTATGGTCTGTATCTTTATCATTTATTTTTTGCTTATTACTTCCTGAAGTGGTTTCCCGGTCTTTCATTAGAAAAAAATATGGGACATAATGTATTGGCTTTTATGATACTTTTTATGGCTACTTTTGGATTGGCTACTGTGTCATGGCTTATCCTAGAGAAGCCATTATTAAAATATAAAAAATATTTTCCTCTTTACAAGTATAATAGTCCGCAAATCACAACAAAATAGACAAATGAGATTCCTTGGCGCTAACACCTCATAAAATCCTGTAAATAAATTTACTTACCATTGGAATAGCAAAAAATAAGATGATGAGCTTTTTACTAGCCGCATATCACCAACTAAACTAATGATTTCCCTCGTCACCACTGTATTGAACGATCAGCAAGGATGTATAGACTTCTTTGCCCAAATGGAAGCACAAACGTGTTTACCTGAAGAAATTGTGATTGTAGATGGAGGTTCAACAGATGGTACTTGGGAATTTTTGCAAAACTATCAACCGACTCAACCTTACTCACTACGGGCTATTCAAGAAATTGGCTGTAACGTAGCCCAAGGTCGTAATTTAGCGATCGCTCAGGCTCAACATGATAGTATTGTTTCTACAGACATCGGCTGTACCTGGGAACCACAATGGTTGGAGGAACTTGCTCAACCCTTACTCAAGGATAATCAACTAGAAGCGGTCATGGGAAGTTGGCAAGTGCGTTGGCAAGATTTGAAAAGTGATTGGGCAAAGGTGGAGTATGCTTTACATGATGGGCTGAAATTAATTGCCACTTCCACCTCTCACGCCTCTTCACGTTCAATTGCTTATCGTAAGTCTTTGTGGGAAAAAATTGGCGGGTATCCCGAAGATTTAACATTGGCAGGTGATGATATGATCTTTGCTCTGCTATTACAGCAAACAACAGCTCAAATTACGTGCGCTCCTATTCCCCGTTGTTATTGGCAACGTCCAGTGACATTAAAATCCTTTTGCCAGGAAGCTCTCCGAAATTTTCGCGGGGGTGGAGAGGCTGGTATTTGGCTAGATTATGGAATTCTTGTTGGCGGAAGGCTATGCTTTGAAGCATGCTGCCTTATGTTCAGTTTATTTTGGCTATTTTGGGCTTCACCGACTTGGCTAGGAATACTTTTTTTGGCCAGTTTTCTCATTAGTGCTGGAGCGCGAGTCCGGCGATTAGTGCCAGCGATTCGAAGATTGAACGCCTGTAGCTATATAGAGGGCTGGTATCGACTTCTGGTTTTTGAATATATAATTAGGTTTTGGGGCTTAATTGGGTATTGGCAAGGATTTGTGTTGGGATTACAGCAATGCCAGGAATGCCGTAACAGGCTGCGTAACCTAAAGTTAAGGACAGTTTAATCCAGTTATGAAACTTCTTTACTATTCACCAGCGAGTTATGGAGGTATTGCGGATTATGCTCATGAGCAAGCTAATGCATTGGTTGCTTTAGGTGTTGATGTTACGTTCCTTTGCACTCCAAATTATCCTACGAGCAGGGGAGAGAAGTATCGGGTGATACCAATTCTCAAAGACATAACTTTAAATCAGAAATTTTCTCATAAAGCCTTAAAAGCCGTGTATTATATTGCAATCATGCTAACAAATTTCAACAAATTGGCTGACTTTATTGCAGCCAATCATTTTCAGCATGTGTTGCTGGCGTCTTATGTAGAGTATTTAGCTCCTATTTGGTCGGGTTCTTTGCGGAAACTAGCGAAAAAGGGCGTGATATTTGGTGCTATTGTACATGATCCGGTGCGTAATTTTGTCCTTGGTCCTCTCTGGTGGCATCGCTGGTCAATTGCCTGTGGTTATTCTTTCTTAAGGGAAGCCTTTGTTCATGAAGCTGTCGAACTCGATACCGTTCGACCTATGCCTCAACTGCGAACAACTGTGATTCCCTATGGAATACACCAGTTTCCGAGTGCGAACAAATCTAGAGAAGAAATACGGACGAGTTTAAATGTACCACTTGACGCTAAAGTAATGCTGGCTTTTGGTTATATCCGTAACAACAAAAATCTAGATCTGGTTATTCGAGCAATGGTTAATTTTCCACAAGTTTATCTGATTGTTGCTGGGCAAGAACAGTCATCAAGCCAACGACCCGTAGATTTTTATCAGGATTTAGCTAAAACCGTAGGTGTTGGAGAGCGCTGTCGGTGGGAAGTCCGTTTTATTCCAGAGGCAGAAGTTGGGAACTTATTTGTGGCTACTGATATTATAGTACTCACATATAGCCATACTTTTCGTTCTGCGAGTAGTGCTTTAAATACAGCAGCAAACTACCGTAAACCCTGTATAGCATCAGCCGGTGAAGGTTCTTTGCGATCTGTTATCCAAAAGTATAAACTGGGGATTTGGGTTGAGCCGGATGATTTAGTCTCTCTAGTCAAGGGAATTAAACTATGGTTAAAAAGTCCTCCGCAGCCTAACTGGAAAAATTATTTTGCGGAAAATTCTTGGCTAATCAATGCCCAGTTGGTAATGAACTGTTTTAAGTATGTCTAAAATCGAGATTCAGCTACCTGATAATTTTGAACTATTTACGGATAGTATCATTGAACGCGGATGGATTGGAGAAGCTGGTGAAAATCAACACTATATTATGGGGGCTGTTAGTAAAATAGAAGCCCGTACTTTAGCCGCCGTTATATTGGAGCATAATTGTCAAAAAAGTTTTGAGACAGGGGTAGCCAACGGAATTAGTACCTTAGCAATAACCCAAGCAATTGCATTGACTAATGGACATCACTATGGAATTGATCCCTACCAATTCACATATCATAAAGGAACAGCTTTAAACTTGCTGGCGGAACATGATTTATTGGATTACTTTACCTTGTGCGAAGGTTCAACTCATTTAGAAGCTCCTAAAGTACTGAATAAACATGACGAATTTGACTTTGCTTTTATTGATGGTATGCATACATTTGATTACAAGTTTATTGATTTTTTTTACGCCGACAAGCTTTTGAAGGCAGGAGGATTATTAGTTTTTCATGATAGCCTACTTCCATCTGTTAAAAAGATTTTTCGGTTTATTAAAATATTAAAAAAAATAAAAAATATAGGGTACTTACCACTCCAGAGTTACAACCAAATTTATCTACAAAAGCAAAATACATGCTTGCAGCATTCATCAAAGGTAAGCCTTATTGGCATGAATGGAATAATAATTTTTGTAATTTGCTAGTTTTGCAAAAAATCGGTGATACAGAGTTGCCTTGGTATTACTTTGAAGATTTTTAAAGATATATTAAATGTTTTAAAATTATGAACTCTAGGCTACTTGCTGGCAGTATTCTGAGTTACAGCTACAATCATCTGATTGGAAACTTACCATCCTGTAAAATCCGCATGGCTTATCTGAAAGCCTATCTAGCCAAAGTGGGGGCGGGAACATCAGTACAAATGGGATGCAAATTCCTAAATGGGAGAAAAGTGTATCTGGGTGATCGTAACGTGATTAACTTTGGTTGCTTGTTTGACAGTCGTCACTATTACATCCGGACGGGGGCTGATGTCTCGATTGGTCCTGAAGCCGCAATTCTCACTTTGGGTCATGATCCGCACTCACCAGAATTTGCCAATCGAGGTGGAGATGTAATCATCGGCGATCGCGTATGGATTGCTTACCGAGCTATTATCCTACCAGGGGTCACTATTGGTGAGGGAGCTGTCGTTGGTGCTGGTTCAGTGGTCACAAAAAATGTAGAATCTTATAGTATTGTGGCAGGTGTGCCGGCAAAAAACATTGGTAAGCGAAATTCAAAATTGATCTATAATCTACACTATTCTGCTTTTTTGCTATGACTCAATCGTATAAGTATACCAATAAAAATTTGATAGAATTAAAAGCTTATCTAAAAAGATTGCCGTTTCCCCTGACCCGTCAAGAATTCCAAGCTTATTGCTATGGGCCTAAAGTTTTGGCAAATAGCTGTCCCAAGTCGGGAACTAATCTACTTATACGAATCCTTTCTTTGTTTCCTCTGCTAGTTGATCGTTGGAAGTATAGCATTGTTAGGGGGAATTTAAAATTACCAGAACAGTTTCCTATAATTCGCAAGGGGCAATATGTAGCCTCACACCTGTATTGGAGTCGGGAACTGGTTGAGGCTCTTAACACGGCTAATATCAAGACTCTATTTATCATCCGTGATTTGAGAGATGTTGTAGTTTCCCGCGCCTATTACCATACTTATTCACTAACAAGCCATCCAGCCTATACCTACCTCAACTCGCTCAAGTCTGATGCTGAACGACTGATGATTGCTATTCGTGGGATAGATAAACCGGGTATGGGATTCTGTTCCATAGGTGACTGGGCTAGAGGTTATACACCGTGGTTGGATGAACCAACGTGTCTCACGATTCGTTTCGAGGAACTGATCGGAAGTGCTGGCGGCGGAAATGATCAACAGCAGGTAGAATCTGTCCGCGCGATCGCCTCTCACTTAAGACAGGAGCTTTCAACTAATCAGATTCATGAGATAGCAAGTCAAGCCTTCTTCAAGAATTCAAATACATTTCGCAAAGGACAAATTGGTGACTGGAAAAATTATTTTAGCGATGTCCATAAACAAGCCTTTAAAGAAATTGCCGGAGAAGCTTTAATTCGATTAGGATATGCTAATGACTATGATTGGTAATTGGTTAATAGCATTCTCCGCCGAATATTTGAAATGCACTGTTCACCTTGGATTTGCTGTCAACTGGGAGCCCGCGAGCATTATGCTATCCCACGGTCATTACACCAACATGGAAAACTTACCCACTTGATTACCGATGCTTGGGTCTTACCTCAGTCTCCACTCAACTTGCTACCTACACCTTTATTAACTAATTTACGCGATCGCTTCCATCCTGACTTAGCCCAAGCCTCCGTCTACGCATTCACTCACTCTTTGATTCGCTTTGAACTGGCGCAACGCCTGCAAAAAACCTCAGGATGGACACGTATCATTTCCCGTAATCACTGGTTCCAACAACGAGCCGTCGAGTTACTGGAAACCCTCACGCCAAAACTTAACACTCGTCCTATCCTCTTTGCCTACAGTTATGCTGCTTTAGAACTGTTCCGCTATGCCAAAACCCAGGGTTGGACCACTATCCTAGGTCAAATCGATCCAGGACTTGTCGAGGAAACATTAGTTGAACAGGAACATATTAGATATCCAGACTCCCAGTCTATTTGGCAACCCGCACCACCTCAATACTGGATGAATTGGCAAGAAGAATGTTTGCTAGCTGACCAAATTATCGTTAATTCCCCTTGGTCAAGCCAAGCCTTGCAACAAGTCGGTCTTCCTGCCAATAAAATAGACATTATTCCCCTTGCCTACAAACCCCCTGAGACAGCAAGCAACTTTGGGCGAACCTACCCCTCAGCTTTTTCTACTGAACGTCCCCTGCGTGTGCTGTTTCTGGGTCAAGTGATTTTGCGTAAGGGTATTGGTGCAATTTTAGAAGCGGCTGAACTCCTCCATCATCAACCGATAGAATTCTGGTTAGTTGGTTCTCTAGGTATTGCTAGACAAGCTAAAATGTACAGGCAAATCCAGTGGATTGGCGCTATCCCTCGCCGTAAGACAGCCCAGTACTATCAACGTGCCGATGTTTTCCTGTTTCCTACCCTTTCCGATGGTTTTGGCTTGGTTCAACTAGAAGCACAGGCATGGAAGCTGCCGATAATAGCGTCCAGATTTTGTGGTGAAGTTGTGAAAGATCGAGTCAATGGACTAATTTTACCAGAAGTCACCGGCGAAGCGATCGCCCAAGCCCTCGAATTCTGCTTAAATAATCCTGGACAACTCCAAGTCTTTGCTGAAGCAGCTACGGATATGTCTGCATTTAGCCTGTCGCAGTTACATCACTATCTGCAATCTATACCTTATGAACATCTTTGAATACCCAGAGCTAGTCTTCACCCAAGTCGTACTGATAGTTATCAGCACGATTTGGTTATTGCGGCGTAATGATGAAATTCCACTACTAATTAGTACCTTTCTCTTTTACGTGGCATCCTATCGATACTTGATTGTCACTAGCGGTATAGATCGTTGGGTCAATCTGGGCAATTTTGGCTTTAGTCCAATTACAAAGGAGGCAGCTCTTATTGCTTTAAGTTACATAGTCTTGGGTCATATCTGTCTATTGGTAACCTATATGGTGCAACAACGACAAGTTTTACCCATCGCTAGTCCCCAGGCAGACCCCTCCCTGTTACAATGGCTACGTCCTAAAGTTCTCCTGTTGGGTTTATTTTGCTTACCCTTGGTCGGTATCACTCGCTCTAACCTGATCGCTCAAGTCACAGGCGGACGTTCCCTTGCTTTCCAAATTAGTGGCTACTTATATTTATTTCCCTTTGTGCTGGTTGGCGTAGCTACCCTAATCATTTGTGTTTGGAAATTTGGCGGATTTTCTAAATTTCTCAGTCAAATTAGTGCCGTGGCGATTCTGCTGGGTTTGGCAAATTTTACCTTCAGTAGTAGTGGACGATTCCAGTTTTTAGGGTGGCTTAGCGCTAGTGGTATCATTCTTGCCTCTTCCTATCGCCCAAAAACTCGCCTCCTGATTCTCTCCACTGTAGCTATCGTGGCTATCGGCATGTTTGCTGTAGCGGGTTCTCTACGTAACCCCAACTTAAATCCTGATGTTTTGAATCAAGCGGCTTGGGAACGTGCGTCCAGTGCAGAAGATGCTAATATGCTTGATGGTTTTGTGCTGCTCCAGGACGTTTATCCCCAACGGTTAGATTTTCGCTGGGGTATGGAGCATGTAGAGGTTCTGCTTCGTCCAATCCCCAGAGCATTGTGGCCCGAAAAACCTGTGGGAGGCTATATGAATAAACTAGGATTCATCACTGCCAATACAGGTTTTACTTTGGGAATTTCACCGACCCTATTTGGCTCATTTTACGCTGAGGCTGGCATCATTGGTATTGTCTTATGCTCCTCACTCTATGGAGTAATTTTGGCAATGATCATTCGTTATACGACTAAGCTACAACCCTTTGCCAGTACGCTGATTCGTGCCATCCTCTGTGCTTCCTTAATCCCCCTCTTGCGTGGTGGTGACTTGGCAGGAATCTATGCTTGGATTGGTATGGCTTTTTGGCCCTGCTTTTTATTGCTGTGGTTTAAACGGGCAGATTTTAGATTGAAACCTTCCTATCATATCCAGGATTACAATCCGACTTATGAAGAAATATAGCAATTTCCAGTCTGATGGGATAAATCAATGAGGGCGCAAGCCTTGCGTCCCTACATTTCGGTAGACCTCACGCCATTGATAATTTTTATATTTGATTAAAAAATTTAGCATTGACTACGGATTCAAATATGCATGTTGTGGTAATTTTCTATAATATTGGAGGCTATCATGCGGCTCGGCTTAATGCGGCATTTGTTGCCTGTGAGCAAAAAGGTTGGTGTTTGACAGCTATCCAAGTTACAGATAACACCCAAGAACATCCATGGGGTAATATAGAGCGTGAAATTAAATTTCCACTCAAAACCTTATTGCCGATAGAAACTACTCCCTCTACTATTGATCGCAGTCCCTGGTCAAAAGTGGCAGCCTCTTTAATCCCTTCTTGCCTAGATTCTCTAAAACCTGATATTCTGGCGATTCCTGGATGGGGTTTTCCTGTATCTCAAGCTGCACTGACTTGGAGTAATCGACACCTAGTTCCTGCAATTTTAATGAGTGAAAGTAAATGGGATGATGAAAAACGACAATGGTGGAAAGAACAGATAAAATCATGGCTTTATGTGAGAAATTATACAGCAGCCTTAGTCGGAGGTCAACTCCATCGAGATTATCTCATCAAGTTAGGTTTCCCTCAAGAGCGAATTTTTCTAGGCTACAATGCTGTTGACAATCAACATTTTAATTTAGGTGCTGAGGTTGCACGAAAAAGTCCGCTTGCGGCAAGGCAACGCCAGCCCAAGATACCCACAAAACCTTATTTTTTGCTTGTCACTCGATTGATTAAACGCAAAAATGTTTTTCATCTTTTAGAAGCGTTTTTGGTTTATCGGCAAAAACTTGGAGACAATCAAGCTTGGAATATTGTTGTTTGTGGTAGTGGGCAGGAAGAAAGAACTATTCGCAATTTTATTAGTGAAAAAAAACTAAATAGTTGTGTTCATCTCCCTGGATTTATTCATTACCAAGCCATCTCCGATTGGTATGGTTTAGCCCAGGCTTTTGTGCATCCTGCGATACAAGAACCTTGGGGATTAGTTGTGAATGAAGCTTGTGCGGCTGGGTTGCCAATATTATGTAGTCATACGGTGGGAGCTTGTCATGAACTTGTTCGTCATGGTCACAATGGCTTATTATTCGATCCAGAAAGTAGAGAAAATATGACTGATACCTTATTAGCCATGCATCAGCAAACCTCAGATGCACGTATTAAAATGGGGCAATTCAGCCAAACTATTGTTGCGAATTATAGCCCCCAGCATTTTGCTGAAGGTCTATTCAAGGCAAGTGAAACTGCATTAACATTCAAGTAAAAGTAGCCTAAAGGGGTGACAAGCAGCTCAAAAGCTCGGCAGACAAAGCATTTCACCCCTCTTTCCCTTAAAAAGATGTCAGCTTATTGACAGGTTTATTGATAATGAAAA